>NZ_JALBYT010000040.1:0-41192 GCF_022690845.1 Shewanella sp. N2AIL
CACACTGAGCGCCGAACGCTTCCAGTTGGCTAGGGCTGCGTATTCTACGCATTTCCCGTTTCGCGTCAAGGAGTATTTTCAACTTCTTGCTGCGATTGAATTAAGTGCCATTCTCAACAGAGAGTAACATACTCAATTCAACCTAACTCGCCAGCTTGCTTTCGCTGTCTGCCGTGTCAGTGGATGCGTATTATAGGGAGCAGGAGATTTTGTGCAAGGGCTTTTTAATGAAAAAAGATCGCATGGCGATCTTTTAAACGATGGTGATTCTTTTACGTGCAGAGTGCCGATTAATTGGGCTTTTTACTGCCTTTATCGATAAAACCTTGGATTAATGAGACAGCTTTGGCATCGTCCCAATCGACATAAGATCGAACAAAAGCTATCAATTGGCCCTGTTGATCGAGAATAAATGTCGCTGGAATCGTATCGAGCGGAAAAACATCCCCAAGACTTTGTGGCTGATCGTAGTAAGAGTTGAAATTTGGCATACCTAACGAGTTTAAGAACGGTTGAACCTGTTGCTTACCTTCTGCATCAATAGAGATAGGTAATAGTACGAAGTCTTCAGCTTTGAACTTAGTCGCTAGCCTTTCGATTGCTGGCAGCTCCCTTACACAGGGTGGACACCAGGTCGCCCACATGTTCACCATAATGATCTTACCTTTAAATTGACTGAAGTCGATGGTTTTACCATCGACGTCATTAAAGGTGACAGGCTCTATTGGGAAAGTCTTTGGCAAGACATTGATCAAATCAACGGTTGATTCCATCGGTTTAATCGTTTGCTGCATGCCGGGGTACGCATGCGCGACCCCACCAGCAAGTAACGAAAAGAGCGATGACAACATTAATGCCGTTATGACTTTATGCTTCATTTAGTATTACGCTTTAGCAAGGAATCTAACTCACGCTGATCTTCTTCGCTAATTTCATTCGGCACATTACCGCTGATGCGTTGTTTACGAATGAAGATAAAACCAATCACTAGCCCAATGAGTAACAAGCCAACGGGACCTAACCAAAGAATGTAGGTCTTGGTTTCCATCTTAGGCTTATAGAGTACAAACTCACCGTAACGGCTGGTCATAAACTCGATGATCTCATCATCTCCTTTGCCTTCGTCTACCATCTTGAACACTTCAAGACGCAGATCGCGCGCAACCGGTGAGTTTGAGTCGATCAAGTTTTGGTTTTGACACTGTGGGCAACGTAGTTCATGAGCCAAAGACAAACCGCGCTTTTGATTTTCAGGCGTTTTGAATTCGTAAGTATCAACCGGTGTTGCCATAACGGCGGTCGTCATGCTGAATAACAGCACTAGACTACTAATGATTTTTGTCAGCGTTCTCATGATGCGCCATCCTTCGCCGCTTCAGCTTGTAATTGTTGGATCATAGGGTAAAGGGTTTCGCTCCATACGCGTTGGTCGATTGGACCCGCATAACGGAAGCGGATAATACCGTTGTGATCAACCACAAAACTTTCAGGTGCACCATAGACGCCAAGGTCTAATCCTAAACGGCCATCTTTATCATAGATATTGACGTTGTAGGGGTCGCCCTGACGCTTCAACTCTTCTAATGCGGGAGCACGCTCATCGCGATAGTTGATCCCGTAAATTGGCAGAAGATTTTTACGCTTTAGCATCACTAAGAAAGGATGCTCATATTTACAAGATGGACACCAAGTCGCCCACACATTAAGTAATGACACCTTACCTTTTAATTGCTCATTCGTAATGATCTCAGCTGGTGTCTCTAAGCGTTCCAGTTGGAAAGCCGGAATAGGCTTTCCTTCCAGTGCCGAATCCAATTGCTGCGGATTCAGGAATAAACCTTTATATAGAAACACCCCCATGGCGAGAAATATGACCAATGGGATAAACAGAACCAACTTCTTCATACATTCCCCAATTATTGAGCCGTTGCCAATTTTGCCTTTTCGGCCGAAGGCGCGATGGCTGCAGTGACTTTCGCACGGTAACGTTTATCCGATGCCGCGAAGAATCCACCAATCATCATGAAAATTGCCCCAAACCATAACCAACGCACGAACGGCTTGTAGTTCAAACGAACCGCAAATTCAGTGCTGGTAATTGGATCGCCCATGGTCACATATAAGTCACGGAATAGACCCCAGTCGATACCCGCTTCTGTCATGTCCATAGTACGCACATTATATTGACGACGGTCTGGCTTGAGTAATGTCAGCAACTCATCACCTTTGTAGACTTCTATCTGTCCCTGCATTGCAGTGTAGTTAGGACCCACTACGTTTTTGGTCTCGAGATACTTAAAGGTATAACCCGCAAGCTCTTGGCTAATACCAGGTCCCATGCGAACACTTTTCTCAATCGAGTAATTCGACACCATAGTGGCGCCAATTACAGATACAGCAATACCAAGATGCGCGAAGATCATACCCAGCTGACTACGGCCCATACGGCTGATGCTGATATCACCTTCTTTCGACTTGACCATATTATAGGCCGCTCTAGCAGTCGCCAGGATAATCCAAGCCGCTGCCGCGATACCAAAGGCAACCCAAGTATTGAATACACCATCGACGATAAATGGCGTCACAATACCGATAGCCGCAGCAATCATTGCAGGGATCAATAGCTGACGCTTAAGCTCGCCTGCTTTCGATTTTTTCCAACGGATAATTGGACCAATACCCATAAAGCCGAATAAGACTAATACGATAGGCACAAACACAGCGTTGAAGTATGGAGGTCCTACAGAAATTTTACCCATGCCGAGTGCATCGATGAGCAATGGATAGAGCGTACCCAATAGCACAGTACCTGCGGCAACGGTCAGTAACACATTACAGACCAGTAGCATGGTTTCTTTAGACTTCAGCTCGAAACGGGCTGGACTGCTCATTTCACTGGCGCGGAAGGCAAACAGTGTCAATGAACCACCAATCGCTAAACCAAGTAACAACAGAATAAACATACCGCGGCTTGGATCGGCTGCGAATGAATGCACTGAGGTTAATACGCCAGAGCGAACAATAAAGGTACCAAGCAAACTTAAAGAGAAAGCGAAGATAGACAGTAATACCGTCCAGTTACGGAAGGCGCCGCGTTTCTCGGTCACAATCAAAGAGTGAACCAGCGCAGTACCCACTAACCAAGGCATGAAAGAAGCGTTCTCAACAGGATCCCAGAACCACCAACCGCCCCAGCCTAATTCATAATATGCCCACCAAGAACCTAACGCGATACCTCCTGTTAGGAAGATCCAAGCGGCTAAGGTCCAAGGACGCGTCCAACGAGCCCATGCAGAATCGAGACGACCGCTCATCAGCGCGGCAATCGCAAATGCAAAACTCACCGAGAAACCCACATAACCTAAATACAGCATAGGTGGATGGAAGATTAATCCCACATCCTGCAGCATTGGGTTCAAGTCACGGCCTTCGGCAGGGATCGGGAACAAACGTTCGAATGGACTAGAAGTAAGTAACATGAATAAGCTAAAGCCAATCACGATCAGCGCTAATACTGCCAGTACACGCGCAGTAAACACTTCCTCTAAACCTTTACTAAATAAGGCAACCGCTGCAGCCCAAGTCGATAAAGCAAACACCCAGAACAACAGTGACCCTTCATGACCGCCCCATACGGCCGAAATCTTAAAGAAGATAGGTAACTGAGAATTAGAGTGATGTGCCACATAGGCGACTGAGAAATCATCGACGGCAAAGCTATAGGCCAGCACGACAACCGATACAGTGATAAAAAAGAACATTCCGTACGTTAACGGCCAAGCATACCTAACAAGGTATTGATCTTTACGGGCAACACCTATTAGGGGGACGCTGATTAATAAGAAGGCAAAAGCCACCCCTATTATCAGCGCAAAGTGTCCAAGTTCTGGGATCATGGGTTTTCCTCAGTCTTCAATAATATGTTGATTTAGAAAGACTCTATCTCAACGCACAACATGTCATTCACGCAAATGCACGAAATTTTGCTCATTTTAGTATTTGCTATTGTTCCTGTCTGCCTCTTTCGTACAAAACTGGGTTACTTGTCTCATTCTCAATTTTAGAGGCTGATGAAAGTCACGGAAGAGGCTCAGTTCTGCATGTGACCGACAAATGACACTTAAGTTTCATACAAAATTTACAAGAAGAATCAATTTGTGAACCAGTGCCCAACTATAAGCTTTCAGTACTGGGATTACCTTATATTACTGTTCAATGAACAATCTTTACGTATAATCTTGCTTCCAAGCCTAGCGGTTACTCCGCTTTCTGCAAACTAAAGTGAATATAGAAACAATGACGACATTTTGGATTTTTATTGCGCTTGTTATGTTAGTCGGCCTTATGCTGATTTGGATCCCGCATTTCAGACAGCAGAAGTTGCTGAAAACTGAAGAAGCTGGAGTTCGTAAACAAACGAACCTTGAATTGTTCAATGAGCGCCTGGGCGTTCTTGAAAAAGAATTAAGCGAAGAGTTACTGGATCAAGCCGAATTCGATGCATTGAAAAAAGAGCTTGAAATCAGTCTACTCCAAGACATCAAACAAGCGAGCGATGATTCACTGGTCAACCAAATCAAGCCAAAGACGATTCTGTGGCCGTCGATCATGTCAGTTTGTTTGATTGTTATCTCAGGCTATCTCTATCAGCACTTAGGCGCCTTTGAGAATATTGAAACTGCCCAGCAACCTGCCAATCCCCATGCGGGAATGGATACGGCTCAAATCATGATGCAACGCGTGCAGATGATGGAGGCTCAAATTAAAGCCGAACCAGAGAACAGCCAACTGTGGTTCAGCTTAGGCCATGCTTATGTATCGGCAAACCAATATGATAAAGGGATTGCGGCTTTTGATAAAGTAATCGAATTGGTCGGAAAACATGCAGAATTGCTCGGTCCCAAAGCGACAGCTATGTATTACAAAGCGGGTCAACAAATGACACCGCAAATCCAAGCGATTATCGATGAATCTTTAGCTATGGATGCTCAAGATCCTTCAACGTTATTACTTGTAGGTATGGATGCCTTCTTTACGGCTGATTACAAGAAAGCCATCGCCTCTTGGCAAACTATCCTTGATAGCGATCGTGCCGATGTTGATCGCGCAGCCCTAATGAATGCTATCGAAACGGCTAACTTACGTATGCAGTCTGAAACGGCGGGCATGCCAAATGATGAAGCCCATAAGCAAGTGAAAGCAAGTGCGACCAAATCAGTCAATGTCACTATATCTATCTCTGCAGAACTTGCCGCTAAAGCCAGCCCTGAAGATACTATCTTTATCTTTGCCCGTGCAACTGAAGGACCAAAAGTCCCATTAGCGGCGACCAAAGTCAGTGCTAAGTCGCTCCCAATTACGGTGACATTAGATGACAGCAGCGGTATGGGTGGTGATAAGAAGTTGAGTGACGCTACCAATGTGGAAGTGATTGCTGTGCTTTCTAAACACGGTAATATCAAACCACAAGCTGGCGATCTTCAAGGTAAGATCAGCACAGTCGCTGTCGGCGATACCGCCAACCTAGTACTTGATACCCAAGTGCAATAAACCCAGTTTATTGCAGACATAAAAAAACCGGCTTTGGCCGGTTTTTTATTAACACTGAAAAAATTACTGAGCTTTAGACATAAACTCGATAGCTGCTTTGTAATCTTCGTCAGTACAATCGGTACACATACCGCCTGGTGGCATTGCGTTTAGACCAGTTTTCACACTGTGCAGTAGAGTATCCATACCCTTAGCTAAGCGTGGTTCCCATTCTGCAGCGTTATGCGCTTTTGGAGCACCAGCAACACCCATGCTGTGGCATACGGTACATGCCTTGTTGAAAATAGCTTCAGCTTCTTGAGCTGATACGTTGACTGACATAGTCAAAGCAGCGACTGCAGTCATTGCTAACAGTTTTTTCATGTTCAATGTTCCTAATGCAAATACGTACAAAGCTCGGCGCTGCCCTTACTTAGGCAGACTCATTATAGCCGACTAAGATTACTACAAACTTCAAGAAATCTCATCTTTTTGTGATTAGAATCTCAACACAAAATGAATCAGGCGACAAGGGTGACAAATTCGTTAATATATTAGCAAGTCGTAAAAAAGTTCGATAAATATTGCGGTTATTGGAACCACATCATATTGCTGACATCTAGTGCAAACCAAGGGTAAACCCCCAATAACGTTTGTGTTAGAATAACTTGTGTTTCCTTCCGGCTTGAGATAGAGGGTTCAGTGACAAATATAACTAAAGAAACCACATTAGTGTCAGCCAGCAAGCTGACCTGTATCCGCGAAGAACGCATCCTTTTTGATGAGTTAAGTTTTGATATTAATGCCGGTGATATTGTTCAAATTGAAGGCCCTAACGGCGCGGGCAAAACCAGTTTATTACGCATATTGGCAGGTCTTTCTCGCCCCTATGCCGGACAAACCTTTTACAGAAATGAAGACATAAACCGCAGCCGTGATGAATACAATGAAGATCTCTTGTATCTCGGCCATTTAGCGGGAGTGAAATGCGAGCTTACCGCCGAAGAAAACCTTAATTTCAATTTAAGAATCAGTGGCTATGATGACTTTGATACCTCAGCCATTTTAGCCAAAGTGAACTTAACTGGTTTTGAAGAGGCGCTTGCCGGACATTTATCCGCAGGCCAGCATCGCAGAACTGCGCTATCTAGATTGTGGCATAGCAATTGTAAAATTTGGATCCTTGACGAACCTTTTACCGCGATCGATAAAAAAGGCGTCGAAGAGCTGGAGCAATTATTTATTCAGCATGCGGATAATGGCGGGTGTGTGATCCTCACAACTCACCAAGATATGGGCATTATCAAAGATGATAGGCTTCGTAAAATTCGTCTAGATTATCGCTTCATATAAGGTCAGGCTAAATGAAAAGAGGCATCAGTTTTACCCAGGCATTTTTCACCTTGCTGCAGCGAGATCTTAAAATTGCCATTCGTCACCGCGGCGACATTTTTAACCCACTGCTATTTTTTATTATGGTTGTGACCTTATTCCCTCTGGGAATTGGCCCAGAGCCACAAATGTTAGCCCGTGTGGCTCCCGGGATAATTTGGGTTGCAGCGTTATTAGCCTCTATGTTGTCACTTGAAAGACTGTTCAAAGCGGACTTTAGTGATGGCAGCTTAGAGCAAATGTTATTGAGCCCACAGCCATTAGCCATTCTGGTATTAGCCAAAGTGTTAGCCCATTGGATTTTAACCGGTGTGCCACTGATTATTATTGCGCCACTGTTAGCGGTGCTACTCAATTTAGATGGCAATAGTTATGGTGCGTTAATATCGACCCTTGCGCTAGGCACGCCAGTATTGTCGCTATTAGGTGCCATTGGTGTGGCATTAACCGTCGGCCTTAGAAAAGGTGGCGTGTTACTCAGCTTACTTATTTTGCCCTTGTATATTCCGGTTCTCATTTTTGCAACGAGTGCCATAGACGCGGCAGGAATGAATTTACCCTATGACGGCCAGCTCGCTATAATAGGCGCTATGCTGGTCGGATCGTTAACCTTAGCACCTTTTGCAATTGGTGCATCTCTGCGAGTGAGTACTAACTAAAATGTGGAAATGGTTACACCCTTACGCGGATCCTGAACGCGCATATAAGTTATCAGGAACATTATTTCCATGGTTTGCGATCCTAGCAGGTCTGTTTATTGCTGTAGGCACAACATGGGGATTAGCCTTTGCGCCGACGGATTACCAACAGGGTGATAGCTATCGCATTATCTTTATCCATGTCCCCGCGGCCTCTATGTCGATGGCAGCTTACATGGGTATGGCGACAGCAGCCTTTATCGGTTTAGTGTGGCAGATCAAACTTGCCGACTGGGCTGCGGCTTCGATTGCGCCTATCGGTGCAGTAATCACCTTTATTGCCCTCTTTACCGGTGCTGCATGGGGTAAACCTATGTGGGGCGCTTGGTGGGTATGGGATGCACGCTTAACCTCTGAGCTAGTATTACTGTTCCTATATCTAGGTGTTATCTCACTCTATGCCTCATTTGAGGATAAAGTGCTCGCGGCTCGTGCTGCAGGGATCCTAGCGATCGTGGGTGTAATTAACATCCCTATTATCAAATACTCAGTTGAATGGTGGAGCTCATTACATCAGCCATCAACTATCCGCATTACCGAGAAATCGACTATGTCGACGGAAATGCTCTATCCACTGTTAATCAATATGCTTGGCTTCGGTCTCATGATTGGTGCCATCACTATTGTGCGATTCAGAGCAGAAATTTTAGCAAGAAATGGCATGCGCCCTTGGGTGCGTGAACTAGCTAAGGCTGAGGAGGTCAAATAATGCAATTCGATTCAATCAGTGATTTTTTTAATATGGGCGGCTATGCATTCTATGTGTGGCTATCCTACGGAGTGACCTTCTTCTGCCTCTCGACGCTTATCATTACCAGCGCACGCCAAAAGCGTAAGGTGTTAATTGAGATAGCGAAGAAGATGGATAGAGAAGAACGCCTAAAAGAAACTAGGAGTACTAAATCGTGAACCCAAGACGCAAAAAAAGACTGACGTTAGCAGTGGCATTAATCGGTGGTGTTGCCGCGATTACTTCGCTTTTGCTTTATGCGCTGAACTCCAACTTAAACTTATTCTATACACCGTCTGAAATTGTCCACGGCAAAACAGATACTGGCGTCAAACCAGAAATTGGCCAACGCATTCGTGTCGGCGGCATGGTAACAGTCGGTTCTATGGTGCGAGACCCTAAGAGCTTACATGTGCAGTTCGCAGTGCATGACTCTCTAGGCGGCGAAGTACTGGTCACCTATGACGATCTACTGCCCGATCTATTCCGTGAAGGACAAGGTATTGTGGCGCAAGGCGTGCTAAGTGCTGATGGTAAGCTAGAAGCGACTGAAGTACTGGCTAAGCATGATGAAAACTACATGCCGCCAGAAGTTGCCGAAGCCATGGGCCAAAAGCACGAAAAGTTGGATTACAGCCAACAAAAGGCACCAGACACTAAGTAAGCGATTGATGAAGTAGCAACAGCATACACAATAAGCCTCCTAGCCTAATAACTAGTGAGGCTTTTTTATTATCTCAATCTAGATAATTAAAGGTGAACTATACTCAAGGCAGCTTCTAAACCTAAGACTGCGTATGATTCAAATAAGACAACTAAACTCTAGTTTGCAACACATTCTAAGCTTCCTGATTATCTGCTTGGTAGGCATCTCTCATGAAGCCAATGCAGCTAAAGTCGTTGTCATCGAAAGCTATCATCAAGGCTATCAATGGGACCAAGAATATAGCCGAGCGATTAATGACACGCTCAGCCCTTTACACGATGTTAGCTATTTCGAAATGGATACCAAGCGCATACCAAAGGAGCAATTTGCCGAAAGAGCTGATTTAGCGTGGAAGTACATCCAAAGCCAAGTACCTCAACTGGTTATTCTCGCCGATGATAATGCGGTTAACCTGTTACATCAGCGCCTCAATGACAGCTTAATCCCTGTCGTATATCTCGGGGTGAATATGAACCCAAGGGCCTATCATCTCAACGAGCACAAGCGATTTACAGGGGTCATAGAAAGACCGCTGCTACGACGCTCTCTGCTGCTCATTCAACGCATACTCCCACAGACTATACACCGCAAAATACTCGTGCTGTTCGATCAAGGTGTGACTTCAGACTCAGCCGCAGAATACATCAGCAAGCAACACTCTAGTATTTTGGGTGATATCGAAGTGAATCTGGTGCAATTGTCACAGCTAGCAGATTGGCAGCAACAGGTATTGACGGCGAAGGAGCAAGGCTATAACGCCATTGTCGTGGCGCTCTACCAAACAGTGAGGGATGCAGAAAATCGTTCTGTGGATGCGGATCAGCTCCTAAAATGGATATCAGAACATACACCGGTACCGAATTTCGGATTTTGGGGATTTAGCGTCTCCTCCGAGGGCAATATTGGAGGTTACGTACTCGATGGCTATCATCATGGCGAATTAGCAGCGAATATAGCGTTAAAAATACTGGCTGGCGAGAAACCCGAAAACATCTTTCCAGTGACGGATGATCTTGGGAAATACATGTTTAGTCAGCAAGGGTTGGCCAAATGGAATATATCCCTACCGAAAGACATAGAGAAAAATACTCTTTGGGTGAAGTAACGAAAAAAAGACATAAAAAAGCCGGGCATTGCCCGGCTTTTTAAAAGTGTAACCTTAATTACTCAGCAGCTTCAACATCAACAGCTTGAGCAGCTTCTGGACGGCCAACTAGCTCGATGTAAGCCATAGGGGCTTTATCACCAGCACGTAAACCGCACTTAAGGATACGGGTATAGCCACCAGGACGTTCCTGGTAACGTGGACCCAACTCAGTAAATAACTTACCAACGACTTCAGCGTCGCGAGTACGTGCAAACGCTAAACGACGGTTTGCAACGCTGTCACTCTTAGCAAGTGTTATCAGAGGCTCAACTACGCGACGCAGTTCTTTCGCTTTAGCCACAGTTGTCTTGATGATCTCATGACGAACTAGTGAACCGGCCATGTTGCGAAACATGGCTTGGCGATGACTGCTGTTACGGTTTAGTTGACGACCACTCTTACGATGGCGCATGACCTAATCCTTATAACCTAAATCTGTACAAACCTGAGACTTATAGGTCGTCTGCTAAACTAGCTGGAGGCCAGTTTTCCAAACGCATACCTAACGACAGTCCGCGAGAAGCTAAAACGTCCTTAATTTCAGTAAGAGACTTCTTACCTAAGTTAGGGGTCTTCAGCAACTCAACTTCAGTGCGCTGTACCAGATCTCCGATGTAATGAATCGCTTCGGCTTTCAAGCAGTTAGCCGAACGTACAGTTAGCTCTAAATCGTCGACAGGACGCAGCAGAATCGGATCGAATTCCGGCTTCTCTTCTTTCAGCTCTGGCTCAGTCACGTCACGTAATTCAACAAACGCATCTAGCTGTTCAGCTAAAATTGTTGCAGAACGACGGATAGCTTCCTCAGGATCGATAGTACCGTTTGTGGTCATATCGATAACGAGTTTATCTAAGTCAGTACGCTGTTCTACACGTGCTGCTTCTACATTGTAGGCAATACGCGCAACTGGCGAGAAAGAAGCATCAACCAGCAAGCGGCCGATTGGGCGATCATCGTCTTCAGTCTGTGCACGAGCAGATGCTGGTACATAGCCACGACCACGCTCAACGCGAATACGCATGCTGATATCATTGTTACCTGTCAGGTGACAGATAATATGATCAGGATTCACGATAGTGACATCACCATCATGCGTGATATCTGCTGCGATGACAGGGCCTGCGCCGGACTTGCTCAACGTAAGCATAGCCTCGTCTTTACCCTCGATAGTCACTGCTAACCCTTTCAGGTTTAACAAGATCTCAAGGATATCTTCTTGAACGCCTTCCTTACTGCTGTATTCGTGCAGTACACCGTCAATCTCGACTTCGGTAACCGCGCAGCCGGGCATAGACGACAATAGGATGCGACGCAACGCGTTACCTAAAGTGTGGCCGAAACCACGCTCAAGTGGTTCCAATGTAACCTTGGCACGTGTTGAGTTAACCTGCTCGATATCAACGAGACGCGGTTTAAGAAATTCTGTAACAGAACCCTGCATTGTGTCCTCTCTTGTTTGTTAGCCTTACTTAGAGTAAAGCTCGACGATCAGCTGTTCGTTAATTTCCGCAGACAAATCGCTACGTTCTGGAACGCGCTTGAAAGCACCTTCCATTTTCGCATTGTCGACTTCAACCCATGTAGGCTTCTCGCGTTGAGCTGCCACTTCTAAAGCCGCTTTAATACGAGCTTGAGTACGTGACTTCTCGCGGATGCTCACAACATCATTCGCAGACACTTTGAATGATGGAATGTTAACAACACGACCGTTAACCATAATTGATTTATGGCTTACTAGCTGACGTGATTCTGCACGAGTTGCACCGAAGCCCATACGATAAACGACGTTATCAAGACGGGTTTCTAAAAGCTGAAGCAGGTTTTCACCTGTGTTGCCTTTAGTACGTGCAGCATCTTTGTAATAGTTACGGAATTGTTTTTCTAACACACCGTAAATACGACGAACTTTTTGTTTTTCGCGTAACTGAGTACCGTACTCTGACAAACGTGGCTTACGAGCGCCATGTTGTCCAGGTGCAGTTTCCAGTTTACACTTTGAATCGATTGCTCTCACACCGCTTTTTAAGAAAAGGTCTGTACCTTCTCGGCGGCTGAGCTTGAGCTTGGGACCCAAGTATCTTGCCATGATCTTTCTCCAACTATCCTAACGAAACGGCGTTATACACGACGCTTTTTAGGAGGACGACAACCATTATGAGGGATCGGCGTCACATCGGTAATGTTGGTAATTTTATAACCAACAGCGTTCAGCGCACGAATGGCTGACTCACGACCTGGACCTGGACCCTTCACAAACACTTCAAGGTTTTTTAAACCGTAGTCTTGAGCAGCAGCACCTGCACGCTCAGCAGCCACCTGTGCAGCAAATGGAGTAGATTTACGTGAACCACGGAAACCTGAACCACCTGAAGTAGCCCATGACAACGCATTACCTTGACGATCTGTAATGGTGACAATAGTGTTGTTGAAAGAAGCATGGATATGAGCCATGCCATCTGCAACCTGTTTACGTACGCGCTTACGCGGAGAACGTGACGGAACTTTAGCCATTGCTTTACCTTCCCGTTACTTTCTAATAGGTTTACGTGGACCTTTACGCGTACGCGCATTGGTCTTAGTACGTTGCCCACGGAGAGGCAGGCTACGGCGATGGCGGAGACCACGATAACAACCAAGATCCATAAGACGCTTGATGTTCATTGAAATCTCACGACGTAAGTCACCTTCTACAATGTATTTGGCGACTTCTTCGCGTAGTATATCTATTTGAGCTTCGCTCAATTCCTTGATCTTAGCAGTTTCAGCGATTGCTGTAGCCGCGCAGATTGCTCTAGCGCGAGTACGGCCGATGCCGAAAATAGCAGTCAATGCGATGACTGTATGCTTTTGATCAGGAATGTTAATGCCAGCGATACGGGCCACTATGCACTCCTTAAAGTTAAAGGCCAACTGCGAAAAGCCCGAAAGGATACTCGACAGTCAACAGATTTGCAAACTAAATTTTGTTCAGCCCAATTCATGGGCTGAACAAATTACTTTTTAGCCTTGACGCTGTTTGTGTTTTGGTTCAACACAGATAACGCGTACAACGCCACTACGCTTGACGATCTTGCAGTTACGGCAGATCTTCTTCACGGAAGCTCGAACTTTCATTTC
This sequence comes from Shewanella sp. N2AIL, assembly GCF_022690845.1. Lineage (NCBI taxonomy): Bacteria > Pseudomonadati > Pseudomonadota > Gammaproteobacteria > Alteromonadales > Shewanellaceae > Shewanella > Shewanella sp. N2AIL. The sequence continues at coordinate 13,321 of NZ_JALBYT010000040.1, forward strand.
ATCACTCCGTAAAGCTACTTAGCGACCAAAGCGATCTAAATTCGCTTTGTTTACTAGGTTAGCTTTCTTCATCACAGACTCATACTGATGAGACATCATATGCGTCTGAACCTGAGCCATGAAGTCCATGATCACGACTACCATAATTAGTAGTGAAGTACCGCCAAAATAGAACTGTACTTTCCACGCGATTAACATGAACTCCGGAATTAAGCAGATAAAGGTTATGTATAACGCGCCTGCCAATGTCAAACGGGTCATAACTTTATCAATGTAACGCGAAGTCTGTTCTCCAGGACGGATCCCAGGGATGAATGCGCCACTCTTCTTCAAGTTATCTGCTGTTTCGCGTGGGTTAAATACCAACGCAGTATAGAAGAAACAGAAAAAGATAATCGCTGTTGCATATAATAATGAGTAAAGCGGTTGTCCAGGCGACACAGCCAGTGAAAAATCACTTAACCATGACATGGATTCATTTTGACCGAACCACTGAGCCAGTGTTCCAGGGAACAAAATGATGCTTGACGCAAAAATTGGCGGAATAACACCTGCCATGTTTATTTTAAGCGGTAAGTGGGTACTTTGCGCAGCGAACACCTTACGGCCCTGCTGACGCTTAGCATAGTTAACGACGATACGACGCTGACCACGTTCCACAAACACTACAAAATAAGTCACAGCAAACACAATTACCGCGAGCAACAACAATACTAACACATTCAAGTCACCTTGACGCGCCTGCTCAGCCGTTTGGCCGATAGCGGAAGGTAATCCAGCAACAATACCTGCGAAAATCAAAATCGAGATACCGTTACCTATACCACGTTCGGTAATCTGCTCACCCAGCCACATAAGGAACATCGTTCCCGTCACCAAGCTCACAACCGCAACAAAGTAGAACCCAAATCCAATGTTGACCACAAGGCCTGGCACTAAGTTTGGTAACCCGGTTGCAATACCGACCGACTGGAATGTACCCAGCACTAAGGTACCCCATCTGGTATATTGACTGATTTTCTTACGTCCTGATTCGCCTTCTTTTTTCAATTCAGCGAGTGCAGGATGCACGACAGTCAACAATTGCATGATAATCGATGCCGAAATATACGGCATGATACCTAATGCAAAGATAGAGGCACGCGAAAGGGCGCCACCCGAGAACATGTTAAACATGCCCAGGATGGTCCCTTTTTGCTGAGCAAACAGCTCTGCTAATACAGCTGCGTCAATACCAGGAATTGGCACAAACGAACCGGCTCTAAAGACGATAATCGCACCAATCACGAACAGGAGGCGAGCTTTCAATTCTGAAAGTCCACCTTTCGCGCTTTTTAAATCAAGTCCTGGTTTTGCCATCGACGTATTATTCCTCGATCTTACCGCCGGCAGCTTCAATAGCTGCACGTGCACCTTTGGTTACCTTCAGACCTTTAACAGTCACAGGGCGCTCAATGGTACCTGAAAGAACAATTTTCGCAAACTGGATGTTGCGAGTTATAACATTCGCATCTTTCAGAGCGTTTAAGTCGATAACATCACCGTTAACTTTTGCCAGTTCGAGTACACGAACTTCAGCTGTTACCATAGCGCGACGCGAGGTAAAACCAAATTTAGGTAAACGGATTTTAAGTGGCATTTGACCACCTTCAAATCCTGGGCGTACACCGCCACCAGAACGAGACTTTTGGCCTTTATGACCACGACCCGCTGTTTTACCTAGACCTGAGCCCATACCACGGCCTACACGCTTTGGTGCATGCTTAGAGCCTGCAGCTGGAGATAGAGTATTTAAACGCATCTATTAATCCTCCACCTTAACCATGTAGTAGACCTTGTTGATCATACCGCGAACTGAAGGAGTATCTTCTAATTCAACAGTGTGACCAATGCGACGCAAACCAAGACCCGTTAGGGTTGCACGGTGCTTCGGTAAACGACCGATACCGCTTTTAGTTTGAGTAACTTTTACAGTTTTAGTTGCCATGGTGCATTACCCCCGAATTTCGTCAACATTCAGGCCACGCTTAGCTGCGATTTGCGAAGGTGACTTCATGTGCACCAAAGCATCGACAGTCGCGCGAACGATGTTGATCGGGTTAGTAGAACCGTATGCTTTTGACAGAACGTTATGAACGCCTGCTACTTCCAATACGGCACGCATTGCGCCACCGGCAATAATACCAGTACCTTGTGATGCAGGTTGCATGTACACAAGAGAACCAGTATGACGACCTTTAACTGGGTGATGCAGAGTACCTGCATTCAACTCAACGGTCACAATGTTACGACGAGCTTTTTCCATAGCTTTTTGAATCGCTGCTGGAACTTCACGTGCTTTGCCATAGCCATAGCCAATCTTACCGTTACCGTCACCCACTACTGTCAGTGCTGTGAAGCTAAAGATACGACCGCCCTTAACTACTTTAGAAACACGATTAACTGCAATCAATTTCTCTTGCAGATCGTCTTTTTGCTGAGCTTCTAATTTAGCCATTTTATAACCCCTTAGAACTTCAGGCCAGCTTCACGAGCTGCATCTGCTAAAGCAGCTACACGACCGTGATACTTGAAACCAGAACGATCGAACGCAACTGAAGTTACGCCTTTTTCGATCGCGCGCTCAGCAACAAATTTACCTACTGCTTTCGCTGCGTCTACGTTACCGGTACTCTTCAGTAGCTCTTTAACCGCTTTTTCTACGGTTGAAGCAGCTGCCAACACCTGAGCTTCAGGATTGATCACCTGAGCATAAATGTGACGCGGTGTACGATGTACAACCAGACGGTTCACGCCCAGCTCTTGGATCTTCTTACGAGCGCGAGTAGCGCGACGTAAGCGAGATGTTTTCTTATCCATATCGCGTTACCTACTTCTTCTTAGCCTCTTTACGGCGTACTACTTCGTCGTCATAGCGAACACCCTTGCCTTTATATGGCTCTGGTGGACGGTATCCGCGAATCTCAGCAGCGACTTGGCCAATTAACTGTTTATCAACGCCACGTAGGACGATGTCAGTTTGGCTAGGGCACTCTGCAGTAACGCCTGCGGGCAGTTTGTGTACTAACGGATGAGAGAAACCTAAAGTAAGGTCAATGTCAGAACCGACGAGTTTCGCACGGTAACCAACGCCAACTAACTTTAATTTACGCTCAAAACCTTGAGATACACCAACAACCATGTTGTTTACTAATGCACGAGTTGTACCAGCCTGTGCCCAAGCGTTAGAAACGCCTTCAACAGGGAGGAACTTAACTACGCCAGCTTCAATAACAACATTGACCGCATTGTTGATCACTCGAGTCAGACTACCTTTTCCGCCTTTGACGGTAAGGGTCTGTTCGTTCAAGGTCACCTCTACGCCAGCTGGAATAGATACTGGTGCTTTTGCTACACGAGACATTCCTAGCTCCTTAAGCTACGTAGCAGATAACCTCGCCACCCATGCCTGCAAGGCGGGCGGCACGATCAGTCATCAAGCCTTTAGAAGTGGACACAATTGCGACACCCAGACCGCCCATCACCTTTGGAAGTTCGTTTTTACCTTTGTAAATACGAAGACCAGGGCGACTTACACGCTGGATAGTCTCAACGACTGGTTGGCCTTGGAAATACTTTAAAGTAACTTCCAGTTCAGGCTTGGCTTCATCTGCTACGGCGTAATCAGCGATATAACCTTCATCTTTAAGTAGTTTCGCAATTGCGACTTTCAACTTAGCTGAAGGCATCTTCACCGATACGTGGTTAGCAGCTTGGCCGTTACGAATACGGGTTAACATATCCGCAATAGGATCTTGCATGCTCATATTAGCTTACTCCGTGACAAGTGCTTACCAGCTGGCCTTACGCAGGCCAGGAACTTCACCACGCATGGTTGCTTCACGTAATTTGATACGGCTTAAGCCGAATTTACGTAAGAAGCCATGAGGGCGACCAGTTTGATTACAACGATTGCGTTGACGCGCAGCGCTGGAATCACGTGGTAGAGCTTGCAGCTTAAGTACCGCATCCCAACGATCTTCGTCAGAAGAAGCTGGACTTGCAATGATAGTCTTAAGAGCCGCACGCTTTTCAGCGTACTTGGCCACGAGCTGTGCACGTTTAGCTTCACGTGCTTTCATTGATGTTTTTGCCATTACGCTACCCTTATTTCTTGAATGGGAAGTTAAAAGCGTCTAACAAAGCACGACCTTCTTCATCATTCTTCGCAGTAGTAGTGATAACAATATCCATACCACGAATCTTATCGATTTTATCGTAATCGATTTCTGGGAAGATGATCTGCTCACGCACGCCCATTGCGTAGTTACCACGGCCGTCAAACGCTTTAGCGCTTAAGCCACGGAAGTCACGAATACGTGGGATTGCGATATCGACTAAACGCTCTAAGAATTCCCACATACGCTCACCGCGTAGGGTAACTTTACAGCCAATAGGGTAGCCTTCACGGATTTTAAAACCAGCAACTGACTTACGAGCTACAGTCACTACTGGTTTTTGACCAGCGATTGCAGTCATATCACGGACAGCATGGTCCATGATTTTCTTGTCTGCAACAGCTTCGCCAACACCCATGTTTAGGGTGATTTTCTCAATCCGAGGGACTTGCATGACACTGGTATAACCGAACTTTTTAGCAAGTTCAGCGACAACAGTCTCTTGGTATTTATCATGCAGTTTCGCCATCGTTTACTCCAATTACTTAACGAGTTCACTGTTCGATTTGAAGAAACGAACTTTTTTGCCGTCTTCAAAGCGGAAACCAACGCGATCAGCTTTGCCAGTGGCAGAGTTGAAAATCGCTACATTTGATGCTTGTATCGGTGCTTCTTTCTCAACAATACCGCCAGCTACGCCCAATTGTGGGTTTGGCTTTTGGTGTTTTTTGACAAGATTGATGCCTTCAACAATCAATTTACCAGTAGGAAGGACTTGAGAAACTTTTGCACGTTTACCCTTGTCTTTACCTGCTAATACAATCACTTCGTCTTCACGACGTATTTTAGCTGCCATTTTGAAGCTCCTTACAGTACTTCTGGTGCCAGCGAGACAATTTTCATAAATTGCTCATTACGCAATTCACGTGTCACTGGTCCAAAGATACGAGTACCAATCGGCTGCAGGTTGTTGTTCAAAAGAACAGCTGCATTCCGATCGAAGCGAATGACAGAACCGTCTGGACGACGTACGCCTTTCTTAGTACGGACTACCACCGCGTTATACACATCGCCTTTCTTCGCTTTAGCGCGAGGAATCGCTTCTTTAACAGAAACTTTGATGATGTCGCCGATACCGGCATAACGACGATGAGAGCCACCCAAGACCTTAATACACTGAACTCTGCGTGCGCCGCTGTTACAAGCAACGTCAAGAGTCGATTGCATTTGGATCATTTTAAGTGCTCCGCTATCGTTACTACACAATTCCCACTATGGGACAATAAAAACACTCATTTTTGCTATTAATTTAGTCAAAAATGGCGCGCAAATATAACACCATAAAAGTGGAATGTATAGTATTAAAAAACAAACGGCCCCACATTCTGGAGCCGTTTACCTAAATACCTAATTAACTTAGGCCTTTGATACTACTTCAACCAGGGTCCAAGACTTAGTCTTAGACAAAGGACGACATTCGCGAATCGCTACTAAATCGCCTTCATTGCACTGATTAGTTTCGTCATGTGCATGGATCTTCGTCGTACGCTTAATGTATTTCCCATAAATTGGGTGTTTCACTTGGCGTTCGATAGCAACAGTAATGGACTTGTCCATTTTGTTGCTAGTTACACGACCCTGCAAAGTACGGATTTTATCAGACATTATGCACCCGCCTTAGAAGTAATAATGGTCTTAACGCGCGCAATGTTACGGCGCACCAATTTCAGTTGATTAGTCTGAGTCAACTGACCAGTGGCGTGTTGCATACGCAGGTTAAACTGCTCACGCAGCAGACCAAGTAGTTCAGCGTTCAGTTCTTCAACGCTTTTTTCTCTCAGTTCGCTCGCTTTCATTACATCACCGTCTTAGTTACGAAGGTAGTCTTAATTGGAAGCTTGGCAGCAGCCAAAGCAAACGCTTCACGAGCGATCACTTCAGAAACACCATTCATCTCATAAAGAACCTTACCAGGTTGAATCTGACATACCCAGTATTCAACGTTACCTTTACCTTTACCCATACGCACTTCAAGAGGCTTAGAGGTAATCGGCTTGTCCGGGAAAACTCGAATCCAAATTTGTCCCTGACGCTTAATGTGACGTGTCATGGCACGACGTGCAGATTCGATCTGACGGGCAGTTAAACGGCCACGGCCGACTGCTTTCAGACCAAAAGTACCAAAGCTAACTTCGGTACCGTTCGCTAGACCGCGGTTGCGGCCTTTGAACATCTTGCGAAACTTCATACGTTTAGGTTGCAGCATTGCCGGCTCTCCTATTTACCACGAGGCTTGCGCTTAGGTTGCTGCTGCTTCGGTTCTTCAATCTGTGGCAGCATTCCATCTAGAACTTCACCTTTGAAGATCCAAACTTTAACGCCAATCACACCGTATTGGGTGTGACTTTCAGATGTAGAATAGTCGATATCAGCACGCAAAGTATGTAAAGGTACACGACCCTCACGATACCACTCGTCACGCGCAATCTCAGCTCCGCCTAAACGGCCACTAACTTGTACTTTGATACCTTGAGCACCAATACGCATTGCGTTTTGAACTGCGCGCTTCATAGCACGACGGAACATTACGCGACGCTCTAATTGCTGTGCAATTGAGTCAGCAACTAATTTGGCATCTAGCTCAGGTTTACGGATCTCAGCGATGTTAATTTGAGCAGGAGTGCCAGCAAGTTTTGACACTGCAGCACGCAATACTTCAACGTCTTCACCTTTCTTACCGATCACAACACCTGGACGGGCAGTGTGAATGGTAACGCGGATGCTTTTCGCTGGACGCTCGATAACAATCTTAGATACTGAAGCAGCTTGTAATTTCTCTACAAGAAACTTACGCACTTCCCAGTCGCTGTTCAGGTTACTTGCGTAATCTGATTTATCTGCGTACCAGGTAGAGATCCAAGGCTTGGTGATACCCAGACGGATACCATTAGGATGTACTTTCTGTCCCATTGCTCTCTCCTAGCGATCTGATACAACCACAGTAATGTGGCTGGTACGCTTCATGATACGATCAGCGCGGCCTTTAGCACGTGGCATGATACGCTTCATAGTCGGGCCTTCATCTACGAAGACGGCTCCTACTTTAAGCTCATCAATATCCGCGCCTTCGTTGTGTTCGGCGTTTGCGATAGCTGAGTCAAGTACTTTTTTAACCAGTACGGCGGCTTTCTTGGGGCTGAAAGTCAAAATTTCGAGTGCCTTAGCAACAGGCAAACCACGAATTTGATCAGCAACCAGACGGGCCTTCTGCGCAGACGTACGGGCAAAACGATGTTTAGCTAAAACTTCCATCTTATTCCTCCCGTATTAACGCTTCTTCGCTTTCTTATCAGCGGCATGGCCACGATAAGTGCGAGTTGGTGAAAATTCACCAAGTTTGTGGCCGATCATTTCGTCAGTTACGAACACAGGAACGTGCTGACGACCATTATGGACAGCGATGGTCAAACCAATCATATTTGGAATGATCATAGAGCGACGTGACCAAGTCTTAATAGGCTTTTTGTCACCGGCTTCCATCGCTTTCTCTACCTTCTTCAGCAAGTGCAGGTCAATGAAGGGACCTTTCTTGAGAGAACGTGGCATGGCGAATCCTCTTACTATTTATTACGACGACGTACGATGTACTTGTCAGTGCGCTTGTTACTACGAGTTTTATAACCCTTAGTTGGCACACCCCATGGAGTCACTGGGTGACGACCACCAGAAGTACGGCCTTCACCACCACCGTGTGGATGGTCTACTGGGTTCATTGCAACACCACGTACTGTAGGGCGTATGCCTCTCCAGCGTTTAGCACCTGCTTTACCTAACTGGCGTAGCATGTGTTCGGCATTACCAACTTCACCAAATGTCGCGCGGCAATCAACTGGCACTTTACGCATTTCGCCAGAGCGAAGACGTAGAGTGGCATATGCGCCATCACGAGCAACAACTTGTACATAAGCACCTGCAGAACGAGCGATCTGAGCACCTTTACCAGGCTTCATTTCAACTGCGTGAACTACAGAACCTACTGGGATGTTGCGCAGTGGCATAGCGTTACCGGTTTTGATCTCGGCAGCAACACCAGACTGGATCTTATCGCCAGCTTGCATGCCTTTGGCAGCAAGAATATAACGACGTTCACCATCCGCATACAGTACTAACGCGATGTTAGCTGTACGGTTTGGATCGTATTCCAGACGCTCAATCTTTGCAGGGATACCATCTTTATCGCGTTTGAAGTCGATTAGACGATAATGCTGCTTATGACCACCACCTACGTGACGGACAGTGATACGGCCAGTATTGTTACGGCCACCACTTTTAGATTTTTTCGCCAACAGGCCAGCAAAGGGTTTACCCTTATGCAGGTCAGTGTTCACCACTTTAACAACGTGGCGACGACCTGGAGAGGTTGGCTTACACTTAATAACTGCCATGATAATTCTCCTTTGCTTACTCAGCGCCGCCGACGAAATCGATGTCAGCACCAGCAGCTAGAGTTACATAGGCTTTTTTCCAATCGCTACGACGACCAGTACGGCCACCAGTGCGTTTAGTTTTGCCTTTGCTTACTAAAGTGCGAACTGAATCAACTTCAACTTCAAATAGCTTAGCAACAGCAGCTTTAATTTCAGCCTTAGTTGCATCGATAGCTACGCGGAAAACAACAGTGTTGTGCTTCTCAGCGTTCACAGTGCTCTTTTCAGAGATGTGTGGAGCGAGAATAACTTTTAGCAAACGTTCTTCGCGGATCATCATGCTAGCATCTCCTCGATTTGCTTCACTGCGTCAGCAGTCACAAGCACAGTGTTGAACGCGATCAGACTAACTGGGTCAAGACCCGCTACGTCACGAACGTCAACTTTGTACAGGTTACGAGCTGCTAAGAATAAGTTCTCATCAACTTCTGCAGTCACAATCAGAACGTCTTCAAGGTTCATTGCTTTCAATTTAGCTTTCAGCTCTTTAGTTTTAGGAGCTTCAACACCGAAAGATTCAACAACAACCAGACGCTCTTGACGTACCAATTCAGACAGAATGCTTTTCAGCGCGCCGCGGTACATCTTTTTGTTAACTTTTTGGCTATGATCTTGGGTTTTAGCAGCGAATGTTACGCCACCGCCACGCCAGATTGGGCCTTTAACAGAACCAGCACGAGCACGGCCAGTTCCTTTTTGGCGCCAAGGCTTTTTGCCTGAGCCAGTTACTTCCGCACGAGTCTTTTGAGCACGAGTGCCCTGACGCGCGTTTGCAGCGTATGCTACAACTACCTGATGAACCAGTGCCTCGTTAAAGTCACGGCCGAAGGTAGTTTCGGAAACTTCAAGAGCGCTTTGCGCGTCTTTCAATACCAATTCCATTACTATCTCCTCAGACCTTAAGCTTTAACGGCAGGCTTGATAATCAAGTCGCCATTGGTAGCGCCAGGAACAGCGCCACGGACTAGTAGCAGGTTACGCTCAACATCTACACGAACTACAACTAGATTTTGAGTAGTAACACGCTCGGCACCCATATGGCCTGACATTTTTTTGCCTTTGAATACGCGACCAGGCGTTTGGTTCTGACCGATAGAACCATTCGAGCGGTGCGACAAAGAGTTACCGTGAGTCATATCTTGAGTACGGAAGTTCCAACGCTTAACGCCGCCTTGGAAGCCTTTACCTTTAGATTGACCAGTAACATCTACTTTCGCTACGTCTGCGAAAATATCAACATTTAGCTCAGCACCAACTTCAATGCCCTCGCCTTCACCGTCTACCAAACGCATTTCCCACAAACCACGACCGGCTTCAACGCCGCTCTTGGCAAAGTGACCTGCTTCTGGTTTAGTGATGCGATTGGCTTTTTTGGTGCCAGTTGTAACTTGAAGTGCACGGTAGCCGTCAGTTTCTAAAGTTTTCACTTGAGTAACACGGTTGCCTGCAACTTCAATTACAGTAACTGGTATTGAAACACCATCTTCAGTGAAGATGCGAGTCATACCAACTTTACGACCAATAAGACCGATAGCCATCTCTCAAACCTCTTCTTACTAGGATCTCAATTAACCCAAGCTAATCTGTACGTCGACACCAGCCGCAAGATCTAAACGCATTAACGCGTCTACAGTCTTTTCAGTTGGCTCTACGATGTCAACCAGGCGCTTGTGTGTACGTAATTCGTACTGGTCACGAGCATCTTTATTAACGTGCGGAGAGATCAAAATGGTATAACGCTCTTTACGCGTAGGTAGTGGAATTGGACCACGTACTTGAGCGCCTGTACGCTTAGCAGTTTCAACGATTTCCGCTGTAGATTGATCAATTAAGCGATGATCAAATCCCTTTAAGCGGATACGGATTCTTTGGTTCTGCATTGACCAGAGCTCCTAAAATGGACATATAAAAAATCACCCTCTAGCTTCTTCTATATAGAAAAGCAGAGCGAGATGATTTAACCGTTCGACTCCCAATCGGAGCCGCTATGATAATGATTAACTTAAGCGACTAATCATTTAATTCGTCAACCTAGGTCGACGAGGGGGCCATTATACCTATCTAAATCCGGATATCAAGCCCGCTGTGTAAATAGTCATCAAATAACTATTTAACTTCAGAGTGGCGAGCATTTTACACAAATTTGTGGATAAAACCAGCCCCTAAAACAAAAAAGGAAGCCGAAGCTTCCTTTTCAAACTAATCTCTATCGCTATTAAGCAATGATTTTAGCTACTACACCAGCACCTACTGTACGACCACCTTCACGGATTGCGAAGCGTAAACCTTCGTCCATCGCGATTGGGCAAATCAGAGTCACTACCATTTTGATGTTGTCGCCAGGCATTACCATCTCTACGCCTTCTGGCAGTTCGATAGTACCAGTCACGTCTGTTGTACGGAAGTAGAACTGTGGACGGTAGCCTTTGAAGAATGGAGTGTGACGTCCGCCTTCTTCTTTTGACAGAACATAAACTTCTGATTCAAAAGTAGTGTGTGGGTTGATTGAACCTGGTTTAGCCAATACTTGACCACGTTCTACGTCATCACGCTTAGTACCACGTAATAACACACCACAGTTCTCGCCTGCACGACCTTCGTCAAGCAGCTTACGGAACATTTCTACGCCAGTACACGTTGTTTTAGTCGTAGTGCGAACACCAACGATTTCAACTTCGTCACCCACTTTAACAATACCACGCTCAACACGGCCAGTTACTACAGTACCACGGCCAGAGATTGAGAATACGTCTTCGATTGGCAATAGGAACGGCTTATCGATGTCACGTTGTGGTTCTGGAATGTAAGAATCCAGTGCGTTAGCCAGTTCAATAATCTTAGCTTCCCACTCTGGTTGGCCTTCAAGCGCCTTCAGAGCTGAACCTTGGATTACTGGTAAGTCATCACCTGGGAAATCGTATTCTGACAGAAGTTCACGCACTTCCATTTCTACCAATTCCAGTAATTCTTCGTCATCTACCATGTCACATTTGTTCATGAACACGATGATGTACGGTACGCCAACCTGACGAGAAAGCAGGATGTGCTCACGAGTCTGTGGCATTGGACCGTCTGTTGAAGCTACTACTAAAATCGCGCCGTCCATCTGTGCAGCACCAGTGATCATGTTTTTAACATAGTCAGCATGGCCTGGGCAGTCTACGTGTGCGTAGTGACGAGTTGGAGTATCGTATTCGATGTGAGAGGTATTGATTGTAATACCGCGCTCACGCTCTTCTGGAGCGTTATCGATTTGAGAGAAGTCTTTAGCTTCGCCACCGTAGGTCTTAGCCAGTACGTGAGAGATAGCTGCAGTCAGTGTGGTTTTACCATGGTCAACGTGACCAATGGTGCCCACGTTTACGTGAGGCTTAATACGTTCAAATTTAGCTTTTGCCACGATATATTCCTTTCTTTTCAGAATAGTCCAGTCAGTGCTGGACCATAATAACATTTATGTCGTAACTGGATATTAGCTACGAGATTCAATAATCGCTTTTGCAATGTTTTGCGGTGCATCAGAGTACTTCAAAAACTCCATAGAGTATGAAGCGCGACCCTGTGTAGCAGAGCGCAAATCAGTTGCATAACCAAACATTTCAGAAAGAGGCACTACAGCATGGACTATTTTGATGCCACCAAAGCCATCATCCATCCCTTCAATCAAGCCACGACGACGGTTTAAATCACCAACGACGTCACCCATATAATTTTCAGGAGTAGTTACTTCGACTTTCATGCAAGGTTCGAGCAACGCCGGATTCGCTTCAAGCGCACCCTTTTTGAAGCCCATAGAACCTGCAATTTTGAACGCCATCTCATTCGAGTCCACATCATGATATGAACCGTCGAACAGAGTGACCTTCACGTCCAACACAGGGAAGCCAGCGAGAACGCCATTCTTCATCTGTTCTTGGATACCTTTATCAACCGCAGGAATGAATTCACGAGGAATCACACCTCCCACAACTGCATTGACAAATTCGTAACCAGCGCCTTCTTCATTAGGCTCTAGTTTTAACCAAACGTGACCGAATTGTCCACGACCACCTGATTGGCGTACAAATTTACCTTCAGCTTCTACTGATGCTCGGATAGTTTCGCGGTAGGCCACTTGTGGCTTACCTACGTTACATTCAACACCGAATTCGCGACGCATACGGTCAACGATGATGTCTAAGTGTAACTCACCCATACCCGAAATCAGAGTTTGTGATGATTCTTCGTCAGTTTCAACTCGGAATGATGGATCTTCCGCTGCAAGCTTTTGCAACGCGATACCCATTTTGTCCTGGTCTGCTTTTGACTTAGGCTCAACGGCAATGGTAATTACTGGCTCTGGGAACTCCATACGTTCCAAGATCACTCTATGATCGTTATCACAAAGCGTATCACCCGTAGTCACTTCTTTTAGACCAATCGCCGCTGCGATATCACCAGCACGGACTTCTTTCAGTTCAGTACGATCGTTTGCATGCATTTGCACCATACGACCTACGCGTTCACGCTTCTGTTTCACAGAGTTGTAAACGCCCGAACCTGATTCGAGTACGCCTGAGTACACGCGAATAAAGGTCAAAGTTCCTACGAATGGATCTGTAGCAATCTTAAATGCCAATGCAGCAAAAGGCGCATTGTCATCTGATGGGCGCTCTACTTCTTGGTCGTTCTCATCGATGCCCTTAATTGGAGGCACATCAATTGGCGCTGGCAAGAATTCAATAACCGCATCAAGTACCGCTTGAACGCCTTTGTTCTTAAATGCAGAACCACAAGTCGCTAAAACGATTTCATTATTTATAGTACGCTGACGTAGCGCCTTTTTAATCTCGTCTTCTGATAGCGTGCCTTCTTCAAGGTACTTATCCATAAGTTCATCCGAGGATTCGGCGGCTACTTCAACTAGATACTCATGCATTTCAGCCGCTTTAGCCGCTAACTCTGCAGGGATCTCCTCATAAGTGAAAGTCATACCCTGGTCTGATTCATTCCAGTTAATTGCTTTCATCTTGATTAAGTCGATCACGCCTTTGAAGTTTTCTTCTGCGCCAATATTCAATTGAATAGGCACACAAGTGGCTCCAAGACGAGTTCTAATTTGCTTCACTACACGTTCAAAGTCAGCACCTGCACGGTCCATCTTGTTGACAAATACTAAGCGTGGAACGCGGTATTTATCAGCTTGACGCCACACTGTTTCTGACTGAGGTTCAACACCAGATGAACCACAGAAAACGACAACAGCGCCGTCGAGGACGCGCAGAGACCGTTCAACTTCAATAGTAAAGTCAACGTGACCAGGGGTATCGATGATATTGATGCGGTGTTCAGTGAATTGAGCATCCATACCACGCCAGAATGTGGTTACCGCAGCCGAGGTGATAGTGATACCACGCTCTTGCTCTTGAACCATCCAGTCTGTGGTAGCGGCGCCGTCATGCACCTCACCGATTTTATGAGACAAACCGGTATAGAACAGAACACGTTCTGTTGTGGTGGTTTTACCTGCGTCAACATGAGCACAAATACCGATATTACGATAACGCTCAATTGGGGTTGTACGAGCCACGATTATACCCTCTCCACCAAGACCTAAGTCTTGGCAATATCAACAACTATGGTGTGGGCCTAAGCCCACACCATCATATTACCAACGGTAATGAGCAAAGGCTTTGTTAGCTTCAGCCATGCGATGCACGTCTTCACGCTTCTTAACAGCAGTACCTTTGTTTTCAGACGCATCCAGCATTTCACCTGCCAGACGTAAAGCCATAGATTTTTCACCACGCTTACGAGCAGCTTCAACTAACCAGCGCATCGCCAGTGCGTTACGACGCACAGGACGAACTTCACATGGTACCTGGTACGTAGAACCACCAACGCGACGAGATTTAACTTCGACTGATGGGCGAACGTTGTCCAGGGCTGCTTCAAGGATAGTCAGATGTGATTCGCTTTTCTTTTCAGCGACAACATCTAGTGCCTTGTAGATAATTTTTTCTGCAGTCGACTTTTTGCCGTCTTGCATAATGACGTTGATGAACTTAGCCAGCAACTCACTGTGAAACTTTGGATCTGGTAGGATTTTACGTTGTCCTACAACGCGACGTCTTGGCATAACAATTCTCCGTATGCTTCAGGGATTTCCAAAACTGGAATTCTCAAAATAAAACTAGCTTGGCCTTACTTAACGGATAAGTTAAGACTTAGGACGCTTAGCACCGTATTTAGAACGGCTTTGGCGACGTGAAGTCACGCCTGCACAGTCTAATGCGCCACGAATAGTGTGATAACGCACACCTGGTAAGTCTTTAACACGACCACCACGGATTAAGATCACGCTATGTTCCTGCAGGTTGTGGCCTTCACCGCCGATGTACGAAGTCACTTCGAAACCGTTAGTTAGACGCACACGAGCTACTTTACGTAGTGCAGAGTTAGGTTTTTTAGGGGTAGTTGTGTACACACGTGTACAAACACCACGTTTTTGCGGGCACGCATTCAACGCAGGCACGTTAGTCTTGTCGACTTTTGGCGCGCGTGGCTTACGTACCAACTGGTTTACAGTTGCCATGTATAGCTCCGAGTCAGTTGAATCAAACTCAACGATAAGGTGTGAAAAATCTATATCCCACAATGGTGGGACGCGGAATTTTAGAAAGGTAATGCCTGACTGTCAAGAAATAGCCAACTTTTGCGGCATATTATAAGAAAAAAGGCGCCTTAGGCGCCTTTTTATAACAAACTGATTACTTAATCTTGGCTACCAGCCAGGTTTAAGAGATCGGCCAAGTTCTGTTCGGCTTCACTTGCAGTGATCTTATTCACTACTACAGGTTCGTTTTTCTTCGCACGCGCTTCATTACGAGTCTTGTGATAAGCGTAACCAGTACCAGCTGGGATCAGTCGGCCAACGATAACGTTTTCTTTCAGACCACGTAATTGATCGCTCTTACCACCTACGGCGGCTTCGGTCAGTACGCGCGTAGTTTCTTGGAACGATGCTGCTGAGATAAAGGATTCTGTTGCCAGAGATGCTTTAGTAATACCCAGTAGCTCACGTTCGAAGGTCGCAGGCACTTTACCTTGGGCGATCAGTTCGCGGTTAGCGATCTTCACGCGTGACACTTCAGCTTGTTCCCCTTCGAGGAAGTCAGTGTCACCGGCAGAAGTGATAAGACACTTACGCAGCATCTGACGGATGATCACTTCGATATGCTTATCGTTGATCTTCACGCCTTGCAGACGGTAAACGTCCTGTACTTCGTTCACAATGTAGTTTGCTACATTGTGGATACCACGAAGACGCAGAATGTCGTGTGCCGCTTCTGGACCGTCAGCGATAACTTCACCACGTTCGACTTTTTCACCTTCGAACACGTTTAAGTTACGCCACTTAGGGATCATCTCTTCATAATGATCGCCGCCATCAGCAGGTGTAATCACCAAACGACGCTTACCTTTGGTCTCTTTACCAAACGAGATGGTACCAGAGATTTCCGCCAGAATAGCAGGCTCTTTTGGCTTACGCGCTTCGAACAAGTCAGCAACGCGTGGCAGACCACCGGTGATGTCGCGTGTTTTAGACGATTCCTGAGGAATACGAGCTAAAGCGTCACCCACATTGATTTGCGCGTTATCTTCCAAGTTAACGATCGCACTACCAGGTAAGAAGTACTGTGCTGGTACTTCAGTACCAGGGATCATCAAGTCAGCACCATTAGCGCCAAGCAGACGGATCATTGGGCGCATTTCTTTACCCGCAGTACCACGCTGACCAACGTCAAGGATCACGATTGATGACAGACCCGTTAGTTCGTCTGTTTGACGTGTCATAGTAACACCGTCAATCATGTCTACGAACTTGATACTACCCGCCACTTCAGAAATGATTGGGTGAGTATGTGGATCCCAGTTAGCGATAACATCGCCCGCTTCAACAGCGGCTTCTTCTAGCTTCTCGAGCACAGTACCGTATGGCACTTTATAACGCTCTTTCTCACGACCCAGCTCGTCAATAACGGCCAGTTCAGAAGAACGAGAAACGATAACCAGTTTGCCGTCACTGTTAGTAACATGCTTAGCATTATGCAGTTTCAATGAACCCGAGTTTTTCACTTGGACATTGTTTTCTGCAGACGCTCTCGATGCCGCACCACCGATGTGGAAGGTACGCATCGTTAACTGTGTACCTGGTTCACCGATAGATTGTGCTGCCACAACACCGATGGCTTCACCGTGGTTAATAATATGACCACGAGCCAAGTCACGACCGTAACAAGCTGCACACACACCGAAATCGGTATCACAAGAAATAACAGAACGTACAATGACTTCGTCAATTGAATGCTCTTCTAACTTGTCACACCATGCTTCGTCGAGTAGCGTGTTACGTGGTGCGAGTACGTCTTCAGTGCCTGGATAGAACACATCAATCGCAACTACACGACCCAGTACACGTTCACGTAACGGCTCAACCACATCACCACCTTCAATCAGCGGTTTCATGGTTAGACCTTCGTGAGTACCACAATCGTCTTCGATAACCACTAAATCTTGTGCAACGTCTACAAGACGACGAGTCAGGTAACCCGAGTTCGCTGTCTTCAATGCCGTATCGGCTAGACCTTTACGCGCACCGTGAGTAGAAATAAAGTACTGGAGTACGTTTAGACCTTCACGGAAGTTAGCGGTAATTGGCGTTTCGATGATTGAGCCATCTGGCTTAGCCATCAGACCACGCATACCCGCCAACTGACGGATCTGTGCGGCACTACCACGAGCGCCTGAGTCAGCCATCATATAGATGCTGTTAAACGAGGCTTGTTTCTCTTCAACACCATCACGGTTAATCACTGTCTCAGTTGACAGGTTTTCCATCATAGCTTTAGAAACTTTTTCGTTGGCACTTGCCCAGATATCGATAACTTTGTTGTAACGCTCACCGGCTGTTACTAAACCAGATTGGAACTGCTCTTGAATTTCAAGAACTTCCGCTTCTGCATCAGCAACTAAGGTGTATTTCTCGTCTGGAATAACCATGTCATCGATACCTACAGAGGCACCAGAGATGGTTGCAAAACGGAAACCGGTATACATCAATTGGTCAGCGAAGATAACAGTATCTTTCAGACCCAGTTGACGATAACAAGTGTTCAACAGTTTAGAGATCTGCTTTTTGCCCATGTTCTGGTTAACCAGATCAAATGACAAACCTGCTGGCAGAATAAGTGACAGCAGTGCACGACCCACAGTCGTATCAACGATACGGCGTTGTTCAGTACGTTCACCAGTGTCACCAATAATGGTTTCAGTGATACGTACTTTAACGCGGGCATGCAGTTCAGCAGCGCCAGTTGCGTAAGCTTTTTCAACTTCAGCAACAGACATAAATGCCATACCTTCACCACGGCCGTTAATACGCTCACGGCTGGTGTAGTACAGACCCAATACCACGTCTTGAGACGGTGTGATAACAGGCTCGCCGTTAGCTGGTGACAGGATGTTGTTGGTAGACATCATCAGGGCACGGGCTTCAAGCTGCGCTTCCAGTGTTAACGGTACGTGTACCGCCATTTGGTCACCGTCGAAGTCGGCGTTGTATGCCGCACAAACGAGTGGGTGTAACTGGATTGCTTTACCTTCAATCAGTACTGGTTCGAACGCTTGGATACCCAGTCTGTGCAGTGTTGGTGCACGGTTGAGCATCACTGGATGTTCGCGGATCACTTCATCCAGAACGTCCCATACTTCCGCCACTTCACGCTCAACCATCTTCTTAGCCGCTTTGATGGTAGTAGCTAAGCCACGACCTTCAAGCTTGCCATAGATGAATGGCTTGAACAGTTCCAGTGCCATCTTCTTAGGAAGACCACATTGGTGCAGACGTAGAGTAGGACCTACGGTAATTACCGAACGACCAGAATAGTCGACGCGCTTACCCAATAAGTTCTGACGGAAACGACCTTGCTTACCTTTGATCATATCGGCCAAAGATTTCAGAGGACGTTTGTTAGAACCGGTAATAGCACGACCACGACGACCGTTATCTAATAGCGCATCAACAGACTCTTGTAACATACGCTTTTCGTTGCGTACGATAATGTCTGGCGCAGCTAAATCTAACAGACGCTTCAAACGGTTGTTACGGTTGATCACGCGGCGATACAGGTCGTTAAGATCTGAGGTCGCGAAGCGGCCGCCATCGAGCGGAACCAACGGACGTAAGTCAGGTGGTAACACAGGCAGTACTTTTAAGATCATCCACTCAGGCTTGTTGCCTGAAGTGTAGAATGCTTCCATCAACTTAAGACGTTTAGTCACTTTCTTGCGACGAGTCTCAGAGTTGATTGAAGGCAATTCTTCACGCATTTGTTCGATTTCTTTCGCTAAATCGATAGCACGTAACAGTTCAAGCACTGCTTCGGCACCCATTTTAGCTTCGAACTCATCACCGTATTCTTCTAATGCATCCAGATAAGTTTCTTCTGTCAGCATTTGGCCACGTTCAAGGCTGGTCATGCCAGGCTCGATCACGACAAATGATTCAAAATACAGTACGCGTTCGATATCACGCAGCGTCATATCCAGCATTAAGCCAATACGTGACGGTAGTGATTTTAAGAACCAAATGTGCGCAACTGGGCTAGCCAGTTCGATGTGACCCATACGCTCACGACGTACTTTAGTTTGGGTTACTTCAACGCCACACTTTTCACAAATAACACCACGGTGCTTCAAACGTTTGTACTTACCGCACAAACATTCGTAATCTTTGACTGGGCCAAAGATACGCGCACAGAACAGACCTTCACGCTCAGGCTTGAAGGTACGGTAGTTGATGGTTTCTGGCTTCTTAACTTCACCAAAAGACCAAGAACGGATCAGATCAGGCGATGCCAGACCAATTTTGATGCCGTTAAATTCTTCAGTCTTGCTTTGCTGTTTCAGAAACTTTAATAAGTCTTTCACGTTTCTCTCCTGAAGGAGTTAAACCGGGTGCTCCGCTCGCACGGAGCACCATTCTGTTTGCCAAACGCGGCTAAAGGCCTGCGCTTATGCCTGATCCAACTCGATATTAATACCGAGTGAACGGATCTCCTTCAGTAACACGTTGAAGGACTCTGGCATGCCAGGTTGCATCTGATGGTTACCGTCGACGATGTTCTTATACATCTGAGTACGACCGTTAACGTCATCCGATTTAACAGTGAGCATTTCTTGAAGCGTATAAGCGGCACCGTATGCTTCTAGTGCCCACACTTCCATCTCACCGAAACGCTGACCACCGAACTGAGCTTTACCGCCCAGTGGTTGTTGAGTCACTAAGCTGTACGAACCGGTAGAACGGGCGTGCATCTTGTCATCAACTAAGTGGTTCAGTTTGAGCATGTACATGTAACCAACAGTTACTTGACGCTCAAATTCGTTACCGGTACGACCATCAAACAACTTCAACTGACCAGAGGTTGGCAAACCTGCAAGTTCAAGCATCTGCTTGATCTCTTTCTCTTTAGCACCATCGAATGCAGGAGTTGCAATCGGGATACCGCCTTTCAGGTTAGTCGCAAGACGTAATACTTCATCATCAGTGAATGAATCGATATCGACGCGCTGTTGCACTTCGTCACCTAATTCATAAACTTGTTTGATGTAGCCACGAACTTCAGCCAGCTCACGCTGTTCTTCAAGCATCGCAGTGATCTTGTTACCAATACCTTTGGCAGCGGCGCCCATATGGACTTCAAGTACCTGACCAATGTTCATACGTGATGGAACACCTAGTGGGTTCAATACGATGTCTACTGGGTTACCTTGTTCGTCATACGGCATGTCTTCGATTGGGCAAATCTTAGAGATAACACCCTTGTTACCGTGACGACCCGCCATCTTGTCACCAGGTTGGATAGTACGCTTAACAGCTAAGTAAACCTTAACGATCTTGAGTACGCCTGGAGCCAAGTCATCACCTTGGGTGATCTTGCGACGTTTGATTTCAAACTTCTTATCGAAGTCAGCTTTCAGCTCTTCATGCTGTTCAGCCAATTGCTCAAGTTCAGTTTGTTTAGTTTCATCGTCAATGACTTGAATCAAAACATCTTTACGTGGCAAGGCAGCAATTTGCGCGTCAGTGAAACCAGCACCGATTAACAAGTTACGCGCACGGCTCAATACACCTTCTTCAAGGATCTTGAACTCTTCGCCTAAGTCTTTACGAGCTTGGGCAATGTGCATCTCTTCGATTTCAACTGCACGCTTGTCTTTCTCAACGCCGTCACGGGTAAATACCTGAACGTCGATGATAGTACCCTTAACAGAGTTAGGTACACGCAGTGAACTGTCTTTAACGTCAGACGCTTTCTCACCGAAGATAGCTCGCAATAACTTCTCTTCTGGCGTTAGCTGTGTTTCGCCTTTTGGCGTCACTTTACCAACCAGAATATCGCCGCCCTTCACTTCTGCACCAATGTAAACGATACCTGACTCGTCGAGTTTCGACAGAGCAGACTCACCTACGTTTGGAATATCAGCCGTGATTTCTTCGCTACCCAACTTAGTATCACGAGCAATACAAGACAGCTCCTGAATATGGATAGTGGTGAAGCGGTCTTCTTGCGCTACGCGCTCAGAAATTAAGATCGAATCTTCGAAGTTGTAACCGTTCCAAGGCATGAACGCGATACGCATGTTCTGGCCAAGGGCTAAGTCACCTAAGTCAGTAGACGGACCGTCTGCTAACACGTCACCGCGAACCACTGGCTCACCAACTGAACAACAAGGACGTTGGTTGATACAAGTGTTTTGGTTAGAACGGGTATACTTAGTCAGGTTATAAATGTCGATACCGGCTTCGCCTGGGCGCAGCTCATCTTCATTTACTTTAACAACGATACGGCTCGCATCAACGTAGTCAATGAAGCCACCACGCTTAGCAACAACCACAACACCTGAGTCAACAGCGAGTGTACGTTCAATACCAGTACCTACTAGCGGCTTTTCAGAGCGCAGTGTTGGTACGGCTTGACGTTGCATGTTCGCACCCATCAATGCACGGTTAGCATCATCGTGTTCTAAGAACGGGATGAGCGACGCAGCAACTGAAATGATCTGTTGTGGCGAAACGTCCATATACTGGATGTCAGCAGCGCGCATAAAGGTAGATTCACCTTTATGACGACAAGCAATTTGCTCTTCTGCCATACGACCGTTCGCGTCAACTTCAATGTTCGCCTGTGCGATCACATAACGACCTTCTTCGATTGCTGACAAGTATTCCACTTCGTCAGTAATCACGCCGTCGATAACCTTGCGGTATGGCGTTTCTAGGAAGCCGTATGAGTTAGTACGGGCAAAGCTTGCTAATGAGTTGATTAGACCAATGTTTGGACCTTCAGGGGTCTCAATTGGACATAAACGACCATAATGCGTTGGATGTACGTCGCGGACTTCGAAGCCTGCACGTTCACGAGTCAAACCACCAGGGCCAAGAGCAGAAATACGGCGCTTATGCGTTACTTCTGACAGCGGGTTGTTTTGGTCCATGAATTGTGACAGCTGAGATGAACCGAAGAACTCTTTCACTGCAGCAGAAATTGGCTTAGCGTTAATCAAGTCTTGTGGCATCAGCTCGTTCAGATCGCCTAAAGATAGACGTTCACGCACGGCGCGCTCAACACGGACTAAACCTACGCGGAATTGGTTTTCAGCCATTTCACCGACGCTACGAATACGACGGTTGCCTAAGTGATCGATATCATCGACTTCGTCGAAACCGTTACGGATATGAATGATATTCTTCATTACCGCGACGATGTCTTCTTTAGACAATACACCGCTACCTTCGTCATCAGGAATGCTGAGACGACGGTTGAACTTCATACGACCGACTTTAGACAGGTCATAACGCTCTTCACTGAAGAACAAGTTCTGGAATAGTGCTTCGGCAGCATCTTTGGTTGGTGGCTCGCCAGGACGCATCATACGATAGATCTCAACCAGCGCTTCTAAGCGGTTAGTGGTTGAATCGATACGCAGCGTATCTGAAATATAAGCACCATGATCTAGCTCGTTGATATACAAGGTGCTGAGTTCTTTAATACCGGCCAATGATAATTTAGCTAGATCTTCTAGGCTAATTTCACTGTTGGCAGAGACTAAAACTTCCCCTGTATCCGGATCGATATAATCCTGAGCAGCATATTTGCCCACGATATATTCAACTGGCACTTCGAGCTCAGTGGTATTGGTTTTTTCTAATTGGCGAATGTGGCGCGCAGTGATACGACGACCGGCTTCAACCAATACAGAACCTTCAGCATCCTTGATGTCATAGCTGGCAGTTTCGCCACGCAGACGCTCAGGAACCAAGGCCATAACCAGAGTATCTTTCTTGATCTTGAACTCAACGCGTTCAAAGAATAGATCGAGGATCTCTTGAGTAGAATACTCTAATGCACGTAACATGATGGTCGCAGGCAATTTGCGGCGACGGTCAATACGCACAAATAGTGCATCTTTAGGATCGAATTCAAAGTCAAGCCATGAACCACGGTAAGGAATAATACGTGCGTTATACAGCACCTTACCTGATGAGTGGGTTTTACCACGGTCATGATCAAAGAACACGCCTGGAGAACGATGTAATTGAGATACGATTACACGCTCAGTACCATTGATAACAAAAGTACCGTTATCCGTCATCAATGGGATATCACCCATGTAGACTTCTTGTTCTTTAATATCTTTTACTGTGCCCGCCGCTGCTTCACGGTCATACAACACCATGCGTAATTTAACGCGTAGTGGAGCTGAGTACGTAACACCACGGATCTGACACTCTTTCACATCAAAAACAGGCTCGCCAAGCTTATAGCTGACGTATTGCAGTTCTGAATTACCAGAAAAGCTCTTGATGGGAAAAACGCTACGGAAGGCGGCTTCTAAACCGCGCTCACCGGTAGGATCTTGATCGGTGAACTTCTTAAAAGAGTCTAGCTGGATAGACAATAAATAAGGGATATCCAAAACTTTTGGACGCTTACCAAAGTCTTTGCGAATACGCTTCTTTTCAGAATAGGAGTAAACCATGGGTTTCCTCTGCTTACGAGATGTGACCAAGACTGAATAAATAACTTATGTTATTAAATTCAGCACGTTTGCCCATCACCGTTGATGGCAAGAACCTAACCAGTAATCTCTGCTAGGGACTGCAAAATTTGGCGACAAACGGTGAAAAAAAATCGCCAGCGCATATAGCGCAAAAAAGGCCGACGGTTAAAAAACCGCCAGCCTCCACCCAAGTGGCTTGGGTGAGCAAGCTAAATAATAGCTTACTTGATTTCTACAGAAGCACCAGCTTCAGTAAGTTCTTTCTTCAGAGCTTCAGCTTCTTCTTTAGAAACGCCTTCTTTAACTGCTACTGGAGCAGCTTCAGACATAGCTTTAGCTTCTTTCAGGCCTAAACCTGTTGCGCCACGGATTGCTTTAATAACAGCAACTTTGTTGTCGCCGTGAGCAGTCAGAACTACGTTGAATTCTGTTTGTTCTTCAACAACAGCAGCTTCAGCACCGCCAGAAACAACGGCAGCAGCAGCAGAAACGCCGAACTTCTCTTCCATTGCTTCAATTAGTTCAACAACTTCCATTACAGACATAGCTGCAAAGGCTTCTAAGATTTGGTCTTTAGTGATAGACATAACAAATGTTTCCTATTGTTCTGAATTCAATTTTATTAAGCAGCCAGCTTGAAATTAAGCGGCTTCTTGTTTTTGATCGCGCAGGGCGGCCAGTGTACGAACGAACTTGCCAGCAGATGCTTCTTTCATAGTCATCATTAACTGAGCTAGTGCTTCTTCGTATGTTGGCAGTTTCGCCAAACGATCAATTTCAGCTGCAGGGATGAAATTCCCTTCAAAGGCTGCGCCTTTAACTTCGAAGTTAGCTTGTTCTTTAGCAAAGTCTTTTAAAAGACGTGCTGCAGCACCTGGGTGCTCTAAAGAAAAAGCGATCAAAGTTGGGCCAGTGAACGTCTCTGCTAGGCACTCAAAAGCAGTACCTTCAACAGCACGACGAGCCAATGTGTTACGTACTACACGTACATATACACCAGCTTCGCGAGCTTTTTTACGCAGACCGGTCATAGCACCTACAGTCACACCGCGAGAATCAGCGGCAACTGCAGATAGCGCACCTTTGGCAGCTTCGTTGACTTCAGCAACAATCGCTTTTTTGTCTTCGAGTCTTAATGCCATTGGCTTTACTCCTGGATTCTACCTAGGGTATTCCCTAGTATTTACCATACTAAATACTTATGTATTTAGTGACTTACGGTGCAGATTATCCAGTAAAAAAATTTAGCTGGGGCCTGACACCGTCTACGCAGGAAATTAAGTTATTTTTACAAAAAACACCTGCGGTCTTGGACGGAAACCTGAGTTAAACACCGCCTAAACGGAGGATAAAACAGGCTTCAACCCACAAAGTGCGCGCATTATAGACTAATGCACGCGCTTTGTAAAATTATACGGTTGTTTCAAGCGTAGCTTGATCAACTGCAACACCTGCACCCATAGTGGTAGAGATGCTGATCTTTTTCACGAAAATGCCTTTAGCAACTGCAGGCTTAGCCTTTTTCAGTGCTGACACTAACGCTTCCAAGTTTTCTTTCAATTGAACTGGTGTGAAATCCACTTTACCGATAGTAGTGTGGATAATACCGTTCTTGTCGTTACGGTAACGAACTTGACCAGCCTTGGCATTCTTAACAGCTTCAGCAACGTTTGGCGTTACTGTACCTGTTTTAGGGTTAGGCATTAAACCACGTGGGCCTAAGATTTGACCTAACATACCAACAACGCGCATTGCATCTGGAGATGCGATAACCACGTCAAAGTTCATTTCACCGGCTTTGATTTTCTCAGCCAGATCATCCATACCAACTAGCTCAGCGCCAGCTGCTTTAGCAGCTTCAGCATTTGCACCTTGTGTAAATACTGCAACGCGAACGTCACGACCAGTACCGTGTGGCAACACTGTTGCACCACGAACGTTTTGGTCAGATTTACGTGGGTCGATACCCAGGTTAACTGCTACGTCTACACTTTCAACGAATTTTGCAGTTGCTAATTCTTTTAACAGAGCAACAGCTTCGTTGATATCGTAGCTTTTAGTACCGTCAACTTTCTCGCGAATTACGCGCATGCGTTTAGTTAGCTTTGCCATTATATTAATCCTCTACAACCAAACCCATTGAACGCGCAGTACCTTCGATTGAGCGAGTCATCGCTTCAATGTCAGCACCAGTCATATCGGCAGCTTTAAGTTCAGCAATTTCTTGAACTTTAGCGCGAGCGATAGTACCCACTTTCTGAGTGTTTGGACGTGGAGAACCTGATTTCAGGCCTGCAGCAGTCTTCAGTAAGTAAGACGCTGGAGAAGTCTTGGTTTCAAAAGTGAATGAACGGTCACTGTATACAGTGATCACGACTGGAATAGGCATGCCTTTTTCCATTTTTTCTGTACGGGCGTTAAACGCTTTACAGAATTCCATGATGTTCACACCTTTTTGACCCAAAGCTGGACCAACTGGTGGTGACGGGTTCGCAGAACCTGATTTTACTTGTAGCTTAATATAAGCATCAATCTTCTTTGCCATCTGACATTTCCTCAGTTTGGGTTCAAACGCGCATCAGCGACATGCTGACGTGCTCCCCCGAAAACAACGGGGACGAATTATATAGAAATTCGCCCCCGTTGCCAAACGGATTTTGTATTTTATTTAATCAGCCTTTTTCAACTTGACTGAAATCAAGTTCAACAGGCGTAGAACGACCAAAGATCATTACTGATACTTTTACGCGGCTCTTGTCATAATCCACTTCTTCAACGGTACCGTTAAAGTCAGCAAATGGACCATCACACACACGAACCAATTCACCTGGCTCAAATATGGTTCTATGAGTCGGTGACGCTGTCGTTTCTTGTAAGCGACGCAGAATTGCATCCGCTTCTTTATCTGAAATTGGGGCAGGACGATCAGACGTTCCGCCAATAAAGCCTAAAACACGCGGGATGCTTTTGACTAAATGCCAGCTGTCATCGTTCATTTCCATCTGGACTAACACATAGCCAGGGAAAAATTTACGTTCGCTCTTGCGACGCTGACCTGCACGCATTTCAATGACTTCTTCAGTCGGAACCAATACTTCACCGAAGTATTCTTCCATGCCGTGCATCTTAATGTATTCAATCAGTGACTTACAAACTCGGCCTTCATAGCCTGAGAATGCCTGCACTACATACCATCTTTTTTTAGCTTCTTTAGCTTCAGTCATTCGAGGTGCCTATACGCCAGTGATAAAATTGACAATTCGCATTAACACAGCATCCATACCCCAAAGGATAAGAGCTAAGATACCTGTTGCTGCAAGGACAATAAAAGTGGTGTTTAGCGCTTCTTGACGCGTCGGCCATACAACCTTGCGCACTTCGATATGCGCTTCACGGGCAAAAGCTAACGCTTTTTTACCTTTTACAGTCTGGAGCGCAATAAAACCAGCAATAGCGAATGCAACGATAACACTAAGCGCACGTATGACGGCACTGGCTTCGCTATACATTTGATTGCCAATAACAGCAGCGGCTAGCAATACAATCACTAAACCCCACTTCACGATATCCAGAGAATTGTTCTGGTTTTCAGTATTTGTTGTCATCGGTTTTTCCGTTACTCAATACGGCCTGAGCTTAGAGCACATTAATTGACGGGCATAATTCCCACATCATACTCTGCATTTCCGAACACCCTTAGAAACGCAAAATAGCATAAGCTCAGGGTCAAAAATCGGCCATAGATTGTATTCTTATTCGACTTTGTAAGCAAGGATGCGAATCCCATGCAAACCACAAAACCTATGAAATAATCCACTTAAACAAAAAAGGAAGCCGAAGCTTCCTTTTCAAACTAATCTCTATCGCTATTAAGCAATGATTTTAGCTACTACACCAGCACCTACTGTACGACCACCTTCACGGATTGCGAAGCGTAAACCTTCGTCCATCGCGATTGGGCAAATCAGAGTAACTACCATTTTGATGTTGTCACCAGGCATTACCATCTCTACGCCTTCTGGCAGTTCGATAGTACCAGTCACGTCTGTTGTACGGAAGTAGAACTGTGGACGGTAGCCTTTGAAGAATGGAGTGTGACGTCCGCCTTCTTCTTTTGACA
>NZ_JALBYT010000041.1:0-40321 GCF_022690845.1 Shewanella sp. N2AIL
GCGCCATCAAGATAAACAAGATCAGGAACATGAGGCTCAATTGTCGTTGCAGATGATGTAGGTTCTTGGAATAGCCCCTTCCAGGGGCAAGTCAAAGCCGCCTTCTAAGAAGGCGGATTCTTTACTGATTAACAGGCGTAGCTTTTATGGATGTCAGCTCGACTGATTAAGTCTGCCGTTTGGGCGACAAATGCTTGGAAATGCGCACTCGCCATATGTTCATCCAATGCCGCTTGGGATTGCCAAATTTCGTACATCCAGAAGATATTTTCATCATCTAATGAGTGATGCAGTTTGTATTCGATGCAACCAGCCTCGGTATGCGTGTCTGTCACGAGTTGCTTGAGTATCTTAAATAGCGCGTCGCTTTGGCCTTGATTCGCTATGATTTGGGCAAATACTGTTATTTTCATTGGTTAAAACCTTCTAAAACAATTTTACCGATCGCTTTGCCAGACTCTATCTGAGCGTGAGCTTTGATTAAGTTTTGGGCATTAATGGTGCCGTAGTGTTCACCGAACGTACTCTGTAACTCGCCTGTATCGATAAGGGCGCTTAAGCGGTTGAGTAAGTGATGTTGCGCAATCATATCCTCGGTCTGATATAGGCTGCGGGTAAACATCAGTTCCCAGTGTAAGGATAAGCTTTTACGCTTAAGTTTCATCACATCTAATGGCCCCTTAGGATCATCGATTAATGCTAGTTTTCCTTGTGGCTTAAGCACTTGTACTATTTCATCAAAATGTTGATCGGTTTGGGTTAAGCTAATCACATGGGTCACATCAGTAATGCCAATATTGGCAAGCTCCTGTGAAAGTGGCTTGGTGTGGTCGATAACAGCATCGGCACCAAGTTTGTGCACCCAAGCGGCGGATTCTGGACGAGATGCAGTGCCTATCACTTCTGCACCTGTGAGTTTTACTGCAAGCTGAGTGATGATTGAACCCACACCGCCGGCCGCACCGATAATTAAAATACGGGCGTCAGTTGCCGAACCATCTTGGGGTAAAGCTAAACGGTCGAATAAAATCTCCCATGCCGTAATCCCCGTTAAAGGTAATGCCGCGGCTTGGGTATAGGTTAAACTTTTAGGTTTATGGCCGACAATTCGCTCATCAACCAATTGATATTCTGCATAACTTCCGCTGCGACTGATATCGCCCGCATACCACACTTCATCGCCAACGTTGAAAAGACTGACTTTCTCACCAACGGCTTTGACGACACCGACCGCATCCCAGCCGATAATTTTGTATTCGCCTGCAGACGCTGAGCTAGATGCACGGATTTTTGTATCAACCGGATTGACAGAAATGGCTTTGATTTCCACTAAAAGGTCAAAACCTGTCGCAGTTGGCTCGGCTAGCGTGATGTTTTCTAATGCATTGGGCGCTGTGATTGCACCCGCTGTCTGGTAACCAATGGCTTTCATGTTTATTCCTCTGGGTGTACTGGCTTGAGTCTACTTGTATCGAGTAGCCATTGTGTGGAATATTAGCCAAGAGACAAACAGGGTAAAGTTTGTAATTTTTTCAAAGGATTTTTGATAATCATGTTGATTAATGATTTAGCTTTGTTCGTGCGTGTCGCCGATTGTGGCAATATTTCTGCTGCTGCGGCCGAGATGGACATCTCGGCTGCTTCTGCCAGCGCCGCAATAAAACGGCTTGAAAAACAGCTTGATACTAGCTTATTTATCCGCACGACCCGCAGCTTACGTTTGACTGTACAAGGTGAGCGTTATCTTATTCATTGCCGACGTGCGCTAAGCGATTTAGCGCTCGGCGAGCAAGCCATCGCCAGTGATAAAGGTAAGATATCTGGCACCTTAAGCCTTTCGGTTTCTTCAGACTTTGGCCGTAATCTGTTTGTGCCTTGGCTCGATGAATTTTTGCTCGATTTCCCGCAGCTGCAAGTGCGCTTGCATCTTGGCGATAATATCAGCAGCTTTTATCACGATAAAATTGATGTCGCTGTGCGTTACGGCAAACCGCAGGACTCAAACCAAGTGGCATTTCCGCTCTGCAGTGTTGATCGTGTCTTGTGCGCCTCACCTGAATATCTGGCCGAGTTTGGTGTACCGGATTCCTTGGAGCAGCTGATAGAACATAATTGCTTGTTTTATAAGTTAGATGAGCGAACCCACGATCAATGGCAATTTAGGCGCGACGGCCAAGAATATAAAGTGCGTGTCACGGGCAACCGCAGTGCTAACGATGCGGAAATAGCTCGTCGCTGGGCTGTGGCGGGTAAAGGATTGGTATTTAAGTCGAGTCTAGATCTGGCCGATGACTTAATTTCAGGGCGTTTAGTACGATTGTTGCCTGATTATCAAGGTGAGCCAGTCGATTTGTACTTAGTGTGCCCAGGACGCGAGCATGTGACGCCTGTTGTCTTGTTGCTGCGTGAATTGCTGCGGCAACGTACACAGGCTTTGAGTAGAAGCCTAGGTAAAATACTGGCAGTAAAAAAATCTTAGGATTTAAGAAACAAAAAAGCCGCATGATGCGGCTTTTTAGCGACTCGCTGAGATTAAGACTTAGCGCGTTTCATGGCGGTAAAGAATTCTTCGTTAGTCTTGGTCATAGCCAATTTGTCGATTAAGAATTCCATTGCGCTGACTTCATCCATAGGATTTAAAATCTTACGCAGGATCCACATTTTTTGCAGTTCTTCTTGAGTCGTGAGTTTTTCTTCACGACGCGTACCACTGCGGTTGAAGTCAATGGCTGGGAACACACGCTTTTCTGCCGCTTTACGTGACAGATGCAGTTCTTGGTTACCTGTACCTTTAAATTCTTCGTAGATCACTTCGTCCATCTTAGAACCAGTATCAACCAAAGCAGTGGCGATAATGGTCAAGCTGCCGCCGTGTTCGATGTTACGTGCCGCACCGAAGAAGCGTTTTGGACGGTGCAGGGCGTTCGCATCCACACCACCGGTTAACACTTTACCCGATGACGGGATCACAGTGTTATAGGCACGGGCTAGACGAGTAATAGAATCGAGTAGGATAACCACGTCTTTCTTGTGTTCAACCAAGCGCTTGGCTTTTTCAATCACCATTTCGGCAACTTGAACGTGACGGCTGGCTGGCTCATCGAAGGTTGATGCGATAACTTCGCCTTTAACGAGGCGTTGCATCTCAGTGACTTCTTCTGGACGTTCGTCGATCAACAATACCATCAACACCACTTCAGGGTTGTTGTAGCTGATACTCTGAGCAATACCTTGAAGTAATAGCGTTTTACCGGCTTTTGGTGGTGCAACGATCAAACCACGTTGACCTTTACCAATCGGTGAACATAAATCCAGAATACGCGCGGTAATATCTTCAGTTGAGCCGTTGCCACGCTCCATACGCATACGTTCTTCTGCGTGGAGTGGGGTTAAGTTTTCAAAGAGGATTTTATTACGGGAGTTTTCTGGTTTATCGAAGTTAACTTCGTTGACTTTCAATAGGGCAAAATAACGCTCGCCTTCTTTCGGTGGGCGAATTTTACCAAAAATGGTATCACCCGTTCGCATGTTAAAGCGGCGAATTTGGCTTGGTGAGACATAGATGTCATCTGGACCAGCTAAATAAGAACCGTCTGAGCTGCGTAAGAAGCCGAAACCGTCTTGGAGTATTTCTAATACCCCACCACCGAAAATGTCTTCTCCACTTTTTGCGTGGGCTTTAAGGATTGAGAAAATAATGTCCTGCTTGCGAGCGCGGGCCATATTTTCGAGCTTCATATTTTCAGCTAGCGAGACTAGGTCAGAAATCGGCGTGTCTTTTAATTCAGTTAAGTTCATTTTGGGGGTCTTGTGTTACGCGACAAAGCTTACCGCGATCAATCAGTAAGGATGTAATTCAGGATAGTGATTGACGAGCGAGAAGAGGTTATTAGAAAGAATCTGGTTATTAAAGTAGCACTAACAAAGCGGGGCGTCCAGAAATTTAGGGAAATTCCGGCACAATTAATTTATAGCTTGTGCCGGAGGTCACTCATTACCACATCAAATTAGATTTGCGCGTCGATAAACTCTTTTAATTGCGTTTTTGATAGTGCGCCAACTTTAGTTGCGGCTAATTCGCCGTTCTTGAATAACAGTAAAGTTGGGATGCCACGAACGCCATATTTCGCTGGAGAAACATTGTTTTGGTCAACGTTTAATTTAGCGATAGTCACGCGGCCTGCATATTCTTCAGACACATCGTCTAAAATTGGAGCGATCATTTTACAAGGACCACACCACTCGGCCCAGAAGTCTACCAATACTGGCAAATCAGACTTTAATACGTCGTTTTCGAAGCTGTCGTCACTCAGGTATATAATTTTATCGCTCATGATGTTCTCCAGTTTGGGTGCCATTGCTGGTTTGTTAATGGCTTACCATGTATATTGGGGCTGAAAAATAGCTTTTCAAGTTACCTTTTTACAATGTGGCTATTTCAAACGATCGAGTATCTTATTGCAACCTCAACAGGTAAGCTTGCGCTATGAGCGAAACACATCTATCTACCCAAAGGTTTGCCGACCTACCTCTACATCCTGAGGTTAAACAGGCCCTTGCCGAAAATGGCTTCGAATTTTGTACGCCGATCCAGGCGTTATCACTGCCTGTATTACTTCAATCAAAAGATATCGCTGGTCAAGCACAAACGGGCACTGGCAAGACAATGGCCTTTTTGGTCGCCACTTTTAATCACTTATTATCGACTCCCGTACCTGAAGGTCGACTGATTAATCAGCCCCGCGCCATCATTATGGCTCCGACTCGCGAACTGGCGATTCAGATTGCTAAAGATGCGATTTTACTCGCTAAACACACTCACTTAAAGGTGGGTATTGTTTATGGCGGCGAAAGTTACGATGTACAGCGCAAAGTATTAGATCAAGGTGTTGATATCTTGATTGGTACTACGGGTCGAATTATTGACTACGTTCGCCAAGGCATTATCGGTCTGAACTCGATTCAGGCTGTGGTATTAGATGAAGCCGATCGTATGTTCGATCTTGGTTTTATCAAAGATATCCGCTTCTTGTTTAGACGTATGCCTGAGGCAAATCAACGTCTTAATATGCTATTTTCGGCAACCTTGTCGATGAAAGTGCAAGAGCTGGCTTACGATCATATGAACGAGCCAGTTAAAGTCGAAATCGCCCCTGAAGAAAAAACCTCCAAAAACATCAAAGAAGAAATCTTCTATCCTTCGCAAGAAGAGAAGATGCGTTTGCTGTTGACCTTGATTGAAGAAGATTGGCCAGAAAAAGCCATCGTTTTCTCTAACACTAAGCACAGTTGTGAAACGCTTTGGTCTTGGCTTGAAGGTGACGGACATCGCGTGGGTTTGTTAACGGGTGATGTGCCACAGAAAAAACGTATTCGTATTCTTGAGCAGTTTACCAGTGGCCAATTAGATATATTGGTTGCTACCGATGTCGCGGCTCGCGGTTTACATATTTCTGACGTTTCACACGTGTATAACTATGATTTACCTGATGATTGTGAAGACTATGTGCACCGAATCGGTCGTACGGGTCGTGCGGGTAATAAGGGCATGTCGATAAGCTTTGCCTGTGAAGAGTACGCGTTAAACTTGCCAGCAATCGAAAGCTATATTAATCATTCGATTCCAGTGAGTAATTACGACAGTGAAGCTTTATTGGCCGATATTCCTACGCCAGCGAAGATCCACCGTAAACACCCGAGCGGCACTCGAAACCTGCGTGATCGTTCTGGGACAAGTCGTCCAGGTGCGCAACGCAGTGGTGCTCGCCCTCCTCGTCATGATAGGACACGTAGACATTCGTAAATGCCAACACCCGCTTATGCCGCTATAACATTAGGCTCAAACAGTTTTAATATGCTGATCGCCAAAACTCGTGGTGGTCAGCCGCATATTATTGCGAAATATAAACGCAAGGTGAGGCTCGCCGAAGGTATAGGCGACGATGGCAACTTAAGCCATGATGTGATGCAGCGCGGCCTCGACTGTTTGAGTATGTTTGCCCAAATGTTGGTGCAACATAAGATTCAAGCAAATCATGTCGCTGTGATTGCTACCGCAACCCTTCGTAGTATCAACAATGCCGATGAGTTTAATCGGCGTGCATTGCCACTCCTTGGTCATCCAATTGAAATCATCTCAGGCATGCGTGAAGCTGAGCTTATCTATCAAGGCATGGTGGCAACCACCTGTGGTCAAGGGCGCCGTTTAGTGATAGATATCGGCGGGGCGAGTACTGAGTTTATTATCGGTGATGGGCATCAAGTGTTGTTCAAAACCAGTTTGCCCTTTGGTAGCGTTACTTATAATCGCCAATTTTTTAGTAGCTTGCCGCTGCAACAGTTAGATTTCGATGATGCCAAGCAGCAAGTGCTAACCGCATTAGCTGAGCATAGACAAACCCTGCGCGATTTAGGTTGGCATTGTGTTGTTGGTGCCTCTGGCGCTGTGCAATCTGTGGTTGAAGTACTGCTTCACCGTGGCTTATCTGAGACGATAACGCTCGATGTGCTCACTCAGCTGAAGGCTGAAATTCTCGCCCAAGAAGACATTGGCTTAACGGGGATCGCTGGGCTTTGTAGCGAGCGGGCACCGACTTTTGCAGCGGGTGTCGCTATTTTGTTAGCTTTGTTTGAGTTGCTGGGGATAGAGCATTTAGCCTTATCTGGCGGCGCATTACGTGAAGGTGTTTTAGTGATGCTCGCGCAGCGAATTATTGACGAAGCGAGCTAATATTTTATTGAAACATGATAAAAACCAAAGGCCGCTATGCGGCCTTTATTGTGTGTACTGCGTCGCTTATTTCAATAAATCGGCGAGATCTTTCTCTAAGGAAACGGTTGGGCGCTCTACGATACGGCCAACTTCTTTACCTTGCTGTAGCACAATAAAGGTTGGAATACGGGTAAAGTCGTATTTGGCAGCTAAGCCTTCGGGATCTTTCTTTGTCCGGTCGACACCAATATAGGTCACTTTGATATTGGGATTGGCGACTTCTTCCATGATACGGATAAAGCGCGGTGTTTCACGGTGACAATCTGGACACCAAGTACCAATGATCACAATAATTTCAGTTGGTTCGGTGACGCTTTTAAGTGGAGTGATTGCCGCAGTGTCAACCTGGTAGCTTTTATACCCTTCGGCAAACTCATTGAGATCTGTGACTAAATGTTGTGCTTCGACTATGCCAGTTAAAATCACTTCTTGTTTCTCCTCGCTGCAGGTCGCAATTAAGCCCTGTTGTTGTTCTTCAAATCCACAGCCACCATTGGCTAGTACCTGACAACTAAAAAATAAGGCTGTAGTGGCTAGGAATGCCTTAACGTTATTGTGCATGATGCGCCCTTAAAATCGAAGAGAAAGAATGAAGCTTGATTCAAACATTATTCTCGATGCGATTAAAGCGGATCATTGATTTGCTGCAAGCTAGATCACGCATTGCTAATATCTATAAGCTTAACGATCACAGGATTGCATGGTTTGCGGAGTTAAGACATTGAAAAAGCACATCCCCGAATTGCGATTCGGGGACTGAGCACGTTGAAATAATAAGCTAAGTGGCTCGATTACTGGGCGAGAATTTTTTCTAGAATAGGCTTGTTAGCGTCAGGGAAGTTGTAATTAACTAAGTCGGCTTTAGTGACCCAAGCGATAAGCTGACCTTCGAGGCCTTGAGCTGTACCATTAAATTCCGTGACTGAATGGATATCAAGTAGCACTTGTTTATCGGGATAATCGAAACTCAGCGCCATAAATGGCTGACTATCGGTGACATCGAGCGCGACTTCCTCTTTGAGTTCACGGATCAGCGCTTGAGTGACCGTTTCGCCCGCCTCAACTTTGCCGCCAGGAAATTCCCATTTCCCACCTTGATGTAAATGGTCTGGGCGTTTTGCCAACAGAATTTCACCGGCCGAGTTAGTAATAATGCCGACGGCAACATGGATGCGTTTAGTCATAATATTTATCTATTGAGTAGAGAGTTGGGCAAATTAAGCGCTGTGATGGCGTAAGCTGAGCTGTTAGCGCTTCGCATTATTCTTTAAAAAAATCGCCTTCATCGAGATCAAATTCATCAAAAGCTTCGGGATCAAATTCGGCTTTAACCGGAATGACATGCTTTTCTGATGCCCAATCGCCGAGGTCGATGAGCTTACAGCGCTCGCTGCAAAAAGGTTTAAATGCAGATTGTGGAACCCACTCGACAGGGGCTTTGCAGATAGGGCAGTTAACGGTCAATGGCATAATTGTTCTCTTGGTTAACGGCGATACAGCGGCCGCCAATACTAATGTCTTTCAGGCCATTAGTGTAAATGCTTCATGCACAGGTAGCCAGTAAGAAATCAATCGAACGGTCGGAGTGGCGTTGTTGTTCAAACTGCACAAAATGGATTGCAAAACGGTTTTTATGGCCGCTAATCGTAGGATAACACCCGTGGGAGGCATCGACTTTGACTCGCACTAAAGCAAGTGCTTGAGCACTGTCGCCTTGATAAAAACCTGCATGGGCAACGGCATTGTCGTAATGGGCTGTGCTGCGGGTGAGTTGAAGCAATAGGGTGATGGGGGTGAGCAAAGGTTCGAAGTGTGCTATCCAAGCGCGGTAGTCTTGTTGTTTTTCTTCCCAAGGTTTAGCTA
This sequence comes from Shewanella sp. N2AIL, assembly GCF_022690845.1. Lineage (NCBI taxonomy): Bacteria > Pseudomonadati > Pseudomonadota > Gammaproteobacteria > Alteromonadales > Shewanellaceae > Shewanella > Shewanella sp. N2AIL. Next base: position 8,636 of record NZ_JALBYT010000041.1, read on the forward strand.
GCCAATAATGCAGTTGCGGCAGATCGAAGTTACAGCAGGCGCCCGGCATGCCAAAGCGTTGTCTTAGTGCGGAAATGAATCTGTCTTGTTTTAGTTGGCTGCCGAAGCGGTCGGGCTTTTGCAACGGTTCGCGGGCTTGGGTGAGGGCATTGATATAAATGTCGATTTGCTGGTGGTCGACGTGATCTAATTCTTGCCATTTGCTCAGTTGCAGCAAGTGCCGCTCAATATCTTTTAATACTTCATTACGATAATCACAGCGTTCGGACAATTCACAGAGGGAAAACAGCGGATAAAAACATCTATGTTGGTGGTCATGATTTAGATTACTTTGCAGCTGTTTATCGAGGTATTCGAGCCGCAAGTAGCTGCGAATTTTCTCGTTTAAGGGCTGTTCGTAAACTAATTCAGTCATGGGCGTTATCAGTACCAGAAAGTTGTAAATAGCGCTGATGCAATGCTTGCACCTCTCGTTTTAAGCTTGATATCTCTCCTTGATTATCAATAATGTCGTCGGCTCTAGCGAGTTTTTCGCTGCGACTACATTGGCTACTAATGATGTTATTAACTTGAGATGCATCAACATTGTCACGTTTTACGGTGCGATTTATTTGCAACTCAGGTGAAATATCCACCACTAAAGTCCGATTGACTAACCTATCTAACCCGTTCTCAAATAGCAAGGGCACGACCATAATTACATAGGCAGAGGTCGCTTTTTCTACCTGCGCGAGCATTTCTTGGCGGATCATGGGGTGTAATAGTTGGTTTAGCCATTCGCGCTCTTTTGGATGGCTAAATATCCGCTGCCGCAACTTGGCGCGATCGAGTTCACCCTCAGGTGTTAATATCTCAGCACCAAAATGAGTGACGATCGCTTCCAGTCCAGTTGAACCGGGAGCGACAACTTCGCGGGCAACGATATCGGCGTCGACTAAGGCAACCCCTTCGGCGGCGAACAAATTGGCAACAGTCGTTTTACCGCTGCCGATGCCGCCTGTAAGGCCAACGACAAACTTTGACATAACATACTCCGGATAGCTTTGTGCTTAATTTGCTAGATCTTACAGTGTCGATAGGTACCAATCGACAATCTGTTGCCCAAATAGCAAGGCTATCCAGCCAGCTGCGGCAATATAGGGGCCAAATGGGATTGGATTCCCTTGTTTCAGGCGTTTACTAACAATCATAGTGATGCCAACGACTGCGCCAACGAGGGACGAAAGTAAAATCACCAGCGGCAGCATTTGCCAGCCAAGCCAAGCACCGAACACGGCGAGTAATTTAAAGTCGCCATAACCCATGCCTTCCTTGCCGGTGAGGATTTTAAACAACCAGAAAATGGACCATAGACTCAAATAGCCTGCCGCCGCACCGATAATCGCATCGGTTGGGCTCGCAAAGGTATGATTTAAATTGATTATCAAGCCTAGCCAAAGTAACGGCAACGTCATTTGGTCGGGGAGCAACATCTCATCAAGATCGATACCTGTCAGTGCTACAAGCACAAAGGTGAGTATGCTCGCAAAAACAAACTGCCAGCTTGGACCGAAATGCCAAGCTAAAGTCGCGATAAGTAGCCCTGTGATGAATTCAATAATAGGGTAGCGGGCTGAAATAGGGGCGTGACAGGCGGCGCATTTTCCCTTGAGCATTAACCAGCCTAATAGGGGTAAATTATGCCAAGGTTTAATCGACGTTTTGCACTTAGGGCAGGCTGAGCCTGGGACAACAAGATTATACTTTTCAGGGAAGTCATCAATAGGTTTATTGAGTTGTTCTATACCGATTTTTTTGACTATGTCTTCGTGGTATTCCTGCAAATACTGATTACATTCTTGCTGCCACTCCCGTTTCATCATCACAGGAAATCTGTGGATCACCACATTTAAAAAACTACCAATGGTAGCGGAAAAAACAAAGCTTAAAGTAATAAAGAGCCAAGGACTCTGGTTTAGAGACTGGCTCAAAAGAGAGATAAATTCATTCATTAGCTGTTCTTGTTATTAACTTTTCTATTATTGAAGTGAAGCGTTAGCCTACGACATTTCCCATTTGGAAGATAGGTAGGTACATGCCTACAATCAAACCACCTACAAGTGTCCCGATAACCACCATCATAATCGGTTCTATCAGGCTTGATAAGCCATCAACCGCATCATCTACTTGCATTTCGTAAATGGTTGAGACTTTATTGAGCATGTTATCCAGTGAACCTGATTCTTCGCCTATCATCACCATTTGTACTAACATGTCGGGGAAAAGTCCAGTGGTCTGCATAGCCACATTCATCTGCATCCCCGCCATAACTTCTTGACGGATTTTTAAAATGGCTTTGCGGTATACCGCATTACCCGATGCGCCAGCGGCAGACTCTAGACCATCAATTAACGGCACGCCCGCGGCGAAAGTAGTTGCTAAAGTGCGGGCGAATCGAGCCATGGCTCCTTTGTGTAAAATCGGCCCAATAGCGGGGATTTTAAGCACAGCTTCATCGACTCTATCTCGTACAATTTGTGAGTTTCTGTGGGCTCGAACGAACAAAAATACTCCGCCGACGATAGCGGCTAAGAAGATATACCAAGAGGATTGTAAGCCGCGGGAAATTTGTAGTACTAATTGAGTAAAGGCGGGCAGTTCAGCGCCAAACCCCTTAAAAATCTCCTCAAATTGAGGCACCACAAACAATAATAATAATGAGGTGACTAAGATTGCGACGATGACAACTGCAGCAGGGTAGAACATAGCCTTCTTAATTTTTGATTTCAGTGCTTCTGATTTTTCTCTGTAGGTAGCTACGCGATCAAAAACCAAGTCTAGTGAACCTGAATGTTCACCGGCTGCAACTAGGTCAACATAAAGTTCATCGAAGTAACGCCTATGAGGACGCATTGCATCTGATAAAGGAATTCCTGATTGAATTTCGCTGAGGATATTTCCTAATAGTTCCCTCATCTTAGCTTTTTCGTGACCACGGCCGAGTAGTTCAATTGTGGTGACTAAAGGTACGCCCGCCGCTAACATAGTCGCAATTTGGCGGGTCATTACAGCAATATCCATGGGGGTGATTTTCGGATCACCTAGTTTAAATAGCGCAGATGACTGTTTACGAACACTCTTTGGATTCACACCTTGGGATTTAAGCTGGCTACGGATTTCAGCGGCGGTTGCTCCCCTGAGTTCACCTGCTGTTTTCTTGCCGTCGCGATTTACACCTTTCCATTCGAAGGTATAGATTTTTGGTTGGCTCTTTTGCTCGGCTTTCTTGGCGCGAGGCTTTCTTGTTGTCGTTGCCGTAGCCATAAATGATTCCTGTAAATAAATCGTTCTAGATTTCTAGTTAACTGAACGCTGTGCTTGCTAAATAGTTTGGACTCTAAGATTCAAATATGCGAGTAATGATGCGCTATTGCCTGCATTTTAGATTTAGCTTTAGATATATAAAGATTGGATTTAGCCAAAACTGGTTACACGATTGACTTCTGCAATGCTAGTGACACCGTGGATCACTTTCAATAAGCCTGATTGACGTAAATCACGCATTCCTTGGGCTTTAGCTTGGGAGGCGATTTGTAAAGAATTACCGCCCTCCATAATAGTACGGGCTATTTCGTCAGACATCTTCATCACTTCATAAATACCAACACGGCCTTTGTAGCCTGCAGAGCAATGCTCGCAGCCAACAGGTTTAAAGGTGGTAAAGCCTTGAGTAATTTGTGTTTGGTTAAAACCTAGGCGCAGTAATTCATGCTCGGGGATCACTTCTGCTTGCTTACATTCGGGGCAGAGGCGACGGGCTAAGCGTTGGGCAATAATCAGGTTTACTGAACTAGCGATATTGTAGCCAGGAACCCCCATGTTGATTAAACGGGTTAAGGTTTCTGCCGCCGAGTTAGTGTGTAAGGTCGATAAGACTAAGTGACCCGTTTGCGCCGCTTTAATGGCAATTTCGGCGGTTTCCAGATCGCGGATTTCACCTACCATCACTACATCTGGGTCTTGGCGTAAGAACGAACGCAGTGCGGAGGCGAAGGTGAGGCCTGCCTTTAAATTAATGTGAACTTGGTTCACGCCTTCGAGGTTAATCTCCACCGGATCTTCGGCGGTAGAAATATTACGCTCTTCGGTATTGAGAATATTTAACCCTGTGTAAAGGGAGACGGTCTTACCTGAACCGGTTGGACCAGTCACTAGAATCATCCCTTGTGGTTTTGCTAGCATCTCAAGGTAGAGCTTTTCTTGGTCTGGCTCGTAGCCGAGCTTTTCAATGCCTAATTGTGCGGAGGATGAGTCTAAAATCCGCATTACAATCTTTTCACCCCACAGGGTCGGCAGAGTACTAACCCGAAAGTCGATAGACTTAGTGCGGGATAGTTTCATCTTAATTCGACCATCCTGTGGTACGCGCCGTTCGGCGATATCCAGTTTCGACATTACCTTTAGCCGTGCCGATAAACGTCCGGCGAGACTAATCGGCGGCTCAGACACTTCGTGCAGAATACCATCTATACGAAAACGAATACGGTAGCGCTTTTCATAGGGTTCAAAGTGCAAATCTGACGCACCTTTACGGATCGCATCGGTTAGAATTTTATTGATATAGATAACAATAGGCGCATCATCGCTACTCTCACCCGTTGACTCTTCATTGCGTCTGTCGGTATCCGTTATTTCAATATTGGCTAGAGCCGCTTCATCCATGCCGCATAAATCTAGGCCGCTAATATCTACTTCGAGAATTTTCTCCAGTGCTTTGGCTAGTTTATCTTCTTCAACTAGAATCGCTTCAGCGTGCAAGCCCGCACTGAATTGAAAGTCCTCAAGAGCGGCAATATTAGTCGGATCTGATGTGCCTATATAGAGGCGATTTCCCCGTTTAAATAGTGGTAAGCAGCGGTGTTTTTCAATCAGTTTTTTATTGAGAAAATCTTCTGGTATGGATGCAAGATCAAACTCATTGAGATCGAGTAGTGGAGTTCCGTACTCTTCGTAGCAAAGCTCTGCTATTGCACGGGCAGAGACAAGCTTGCTTTGAACTAAAGTGCTAACAAGGGCATGTTTATTCTGACGGGATTTTGTGATGGCATTAGCCATCTGCTCTTCATTTAGCAGGCCCTTACGAATAAACAGGGTAGATAAACCTAAATGCAAGCCTGTAGTGGGCATTCCGAATTTTTTCTCGAGGTATAATTTAAATTGAAAGAGGCTAATATCTAGCCTCTAATATTTTGATAATTTATTTAAATTAAGCTGCTGGTAGTCCTGCCCCCTTCTTACATAAAGCTAAGTCATCAGTTGCCGCAGATTTCCCAGCCTCCATAGCAAATCCAACCCCACCAGTAGCAACAAAAGTTGCAGTGAGGACACATTTACTTTCAGTCCATATTAAAGTAATACCATTATTTACTGTAACATCACCGATATCAGTAAATTTTGCGTTCTGATTTACTTCAGCTTTGAGTGTTGTGCAACCTATATCTGTTTGAATGCAAGCCTGTATTTTTTGCGCAAAAGCCGTTACGCCTTTCATCGCAGCGCTTCCTTGGGCTGAAGTCACATAATCTTTATAAGCGGGCAGTGCAATCGCAGCCAAAATACCGATAATGGCTACTACAATCATTAACTCGATCAGAGTAAAACCCTGAGCTTTTTTATTTAATGCTTTGTTTAAATTCATGGCCTTCATTTTTCTCTCCAGCTAACTATTTAGTGACTTACTGTGGTTGAATAGAGTGTTTAACCTAACCGCTGTTTTACACTATAAATTGTTTTGACTCGTCAAACTTTTTTACTCATTGATGCTAATAAAATCATTTATATGATCTATGTAACATTAACAGTACACCGATGATCTTGAATGACCCATGTGTAATGACTCATGCTGATTTATTCAAAGTCACTTTCATTTTACTAAACTAATGTTAGGTTAGCACTAAGTTAATGATTGTTTTGATAAATCATTTCGGTAACCGCACCTTAGGCTAATGTCCCTCAAAATGTGCTCCTGAAACGCAAATTAGAGTATTTTGACAGGCATTCCAGTGCTGACCTTAGGTGAGGTTGACCAAACGGCCATCTCGCCTTTGTAAAAGTTAGTACAAAGTTGCATAAAATGAAACAACTTTTACTCATAAAGTACTAATAAAATGATTCATTTGTCTAAGAAATAGAAGATTAAACACATTGTGTTATAACAAAATTTTGACAATGTCAGTTTGGTTGACTGGTATTCGCGTTAGAGTCAAGGTGATGGCGGATTTTCGACTGGTTATTAAAGTCGTTTAGCCATTGCTGATATTCGTATCACAAGGGCAAAACGCTTTGCTTTTGGAGTTTGGTACATGCAAAGCGTTTTGTGATGTAACAAATGTTACGGTTTACTTTAAGTCGGTTTTAAGCTTTCAATCTAAGCGACAAGTCTAGGGCGCGAACATGCTTAGTGAGAGCACCAACTGAGATATAGTCGACACTGGTTTTAGCAAATTCGGCTAAAGTGTCTAAGGTGACATTGCCGGATACTTCAAGCTTAGCGCCTTTTGCTTTGTCTTTAGCTCGATATTGATTATTCATCTCTACGGCTTCGACCATCATAGTGATATCGAAGTTATCTAACATGATGATATCTGTGCCAGAGTCGAGTGCTAAGGCGAGTTCTTCGAGTGATTCCACTTCGACTTCAACGGGTTTATTCGGGTACAAGCTGCGGGCGGTATCTACGGCTTGGCGAATACCACCACAGGCCATAATGTGGTTTTCTTTAATCAAAAATGCATCATATAAGCCAATGCGGTGGTTTTTGCCGCCGCCGCAGGTGACGGCATATTTCTGGGCAGTGCGCAGACCTGGAATGGTTTTGCGAGTATCTAATAGGCGAGTGTGCGTGCCCACTAGTTTATCGACATAATGCTTAGTTAAGGTCGCAACGCCAGACAGGGTTTGGATGAAATTCATTGCCGTGCGTTCGCCGGTGAGAATAGCGCGCGCTGGTCCCGAGAGTTCACACAGTAACTGGTTGGGTAATACCAAATCGCCATCATCCACATGCCAATGCAGTGCGACTTCCCCACCGAGTTGATTAAAAACCTGCTCTGCCCATGCTTTACCGCAAAAAACGCCTTCTTCACGGGTGATTAAAGTGGCTTCAGCGTACTTATCGGCGGGGATCAACATTGCTGTGATATCGCCATAGGCTATGGCTTTAGTGTGTTCGTTGATTTCGATGCCGCCTAAGTCTTCACTGAGGGCGGATTTTACTGATTGACGAATATCGTTTTCTAACATGAGCGGGGTCCTTGCATTCTTTAATTACTGACGACCTACTTGCATCTTAGGTTAAGATTACCACGGCCTTAGGTCTCACGGAACAACGTGGAGGAATGTGCGGCAGGACTTAGCCTCTGGCTTATTTAAGTTGGGAGTGAATGGTTTGCTTCATGAGCTCAACATTAAAAGATGATGAAGTCAGTCAGTTCCGTGTGCTGGGTTTCTTCTTTGCTTGGCTGAATACTGTTAGAGTAACCGAGTATATACCCAAGCTACCTGAATATACGAGTTTCAGAGCGCCTAGGGTGCTTCAATTCAAGGCGCATCAATGACAGAATGTCGGCCACCTTTTGAATTGATGTAACACGGAAGTGGAGTGCCCTAGACGCTCCGTTCCGGCGGGTTGTAACGCACATTATGCCGTGTTGGTTATTTTTAACTTAGCCCACTAGGTCTGCAAATAACCGCCTTGCCTAAAGTGTGTTGCATTCCCGCTGAATCCTGCATCTTCAGGTTGTTTGGGTATATGTGGCATAGAGGATAAGCTCATAATGCGGTTTGATTCGGGTTGGTGTGAGGGTGCAAGGCGTTGTGAGTCACCACATTTTAATCAACGTCCCTTGGGTGAAGTGAGTTTGTTGGTGATCCACAATATTAGCCTGCCAGCAGGTTGCTTTGGATTACCCTATATTGATCAATTATTTCAAGGGTGTTTAGATACGAATGCGGATGCCAGTTTTGCACAGTTGCAGGGCTTGGAAGTCTCGGCGCACTTTTTGATCCGCCGCAATGGCGAGCGTGTGCAGTACGTGAGTTGTAACGATAGGGCTTGGCATGCAGGGCTTTCTCGTTATGGTGAGAGAGAGAATTGTAATGATTTTTCCATTGGTATTGAGCTGGAAGGCACTGATACTGAGCCTTACACTCCTGAGCAATATCAGTCACTGACAGCGTTGACGCAAGCTCTGTTGGCTGAGTATCCATCGCTGAGTACCGAACGAATTGTGGGTCATTGTGATATTGCGCCAATGCGCAAAACAGACCCTGGGCAAAGTTTTGATTGGGAAAGATATTTAGGGAAGCTAAAGGAATATACTCAGGCGTTACGCTCTTAGGTTTTTGGATTTTAGACGTATTTCACACAAACCTAGACTATTTATGGACAAATTATAGAGGTACAGCCCATGGCATTATTTTCACTCTTGGTCGCCATTTTAGTGGAGCGACTTAAATTTCTTCCTTCATCATGGCAATTTGATCGTTTATTGCAATCCTACCAAACGACGTTTTTTGGTGATAAAGCTTCACTGACGAGCGTTATGATGGCGCTGGCGTTAGTGCTGCCAGCCCTGTTGGTGTATGTATTGTCTTGGTTAGTGGCGGGGATGTTTTGGGGCTTATTAAGCTTAGCGCTATGGATTGTCGTGGCGGTGGTTTGTTTTAACCATCAGAAACAGCGTGATATTTTCAAGAAATATATGCAAGCGGCTTGTCGTTCTGACGTCCAAGCTTGTTACCATTATGCCGCTGAGCTCGATTGTAGCGAGTGTTTGGATGCGGTATCCGAGAAAGACCTTGGCGCCAAAGTGGGTCAAAGTGTCGCTTGGATTAACTATCGTTATTACGGCGCCGTTGCTTTGTTCTTTATTTTTCTGGGGCCAGTCGGTGCTGTATTGTATTGCACTGTGCGTTTTTATGCCGAAGAAAATGCCCGCAAATCCCTTGATCTGCCATTAGTCAACGAAGTGATTAGCGTGTTGGATTGGTTGCCTAGCCGCATCTTTGCCTTTGGATATGCGTTAAGTGGCCAATTTAGCGAAGGGTTAGCCGCGTGGCGCCATCATGGTTTGACCATAAATACCAGTGCTCGCACTGTCGTTGTTGAGACGGCATTAGCAGCGCAACCTTTACCTGAGGTCGCTAGTGCACCTATATGTGTACAGTCAACCTTGGCATTATTAGTACTGAGTAAACGCAACTTTACACTTATCGTCGCGGTACTGTCACTGCTGACTATTTTTGGGTTGGTGAGTTAAAGGAAGGATGCTTCGCAGCGAGAATCGAGAACGCTTCGCTGCTAGGGCGTCGCATTGCTCCTTCTAGTCTAGAATCTAGAGCCTAGAATCTATCCGCTGCGCTTTTGCAGCGCCTAGTAGGGCGAAGCCCGTGCTTTTGTCAAATGGTCTGACCCCATAGACATTTTTTTCCGCTATGCTCTCTCTTCGTGAGTGCTTTCGATCGAGATCGCTTTTAAGGAGTGATCTTCAATCTGGACATCAAAACGCTGATTTGATAAAGTGCGCTCACTCAAAAAAATTGGTAAGACCAATTTACAACGGAGCTGAGCGCCTGATGGCCTATAGTAAAATTAATCAGCCAAAAATTTCTGATGTGATCATGGCTCAATTAGAGCAGATGATCTTAGAGGGCAGTTTGCAGCCCGGTCAGAAGTTACCGCCTGAACGCGAACTGGCGATCCAGTTTGAAGTGTCTCGACCTTCTTTGCGTGAAGCTATCCAAAAGCTTGAGGCAAAAGGACTGTTAATGCGCCGCCAAGGCGGTGGTACTTATGTCAAAGAGCAACTCTGGCAGAGCCTTGCCGATCCTATCGTTGAACTTATGAATTCTGATCCAGAGAGTCAATACGACTTGCTGGAGTTCCGTCATGCTACCGAAGGTATGATGGCTTATTTTGCGGCGCTGCGTGGTACTGACGCCGATATGCAAAATATCAAACGTATGATCCTCGAGGTGGAAGCCGCCACCGATATCGAAAAACAAGCCGCCGCCATTGTGCGCTTTTATCGTGCCGTTGCCGAAGCGTCACATAACGTGGCTATGTTACACCTCGTTCTCAGTTTAACCCCTGTGCTGCATCAAAATGTGGCGCAAAACTTGGAGCTTTTAAGCCGCCGCGAAGAAGCTTCTACTATGGCTAACGATCACAGACGGGCCTTGCTCGCTGCCATCGTTCGTCGTGATCCCGAAGCCGCCAGAGAAGCCTCGAATGAACACTTAAGTTACATTGAAGAGGTGATGTTATCTGTGCGGGAAGAAGATAGCCGGTTGCAGCGAAGCTTGCGCCGTTTAAAGAGTGGCGCTTAAGTTCTGTAGTTTAGCTGCCTGCTAAATCGGAATATGCCGCAAACACCATTCATTATCATGTATATAGAGAAGGACAGTGTCATGTCTGAAGATATGCTACAAGACGTAGATCCATTAGAGACTCAGGAATGGGTTGATGCCCTGCAAGCCGTGTTGGAACAGGAAGGCCCAGAGCGCGCGCATTTTTTACTAGAGAAGCTGATCGATAAAGCGCGTCGTAATGGCACTCACTTGCCTTACAATGCCACAACGGCTTACTTGAACACTATCCCTGCGGGTCAAGAGCCGCACATGCCTGGCAACCAAGAGATGGAACGTCGCATTCGCGCCATCATCCGTTGGAACGCTTTAGCTATGGTGCTTCGTGGTTCTAAGAAAGATTTAGAATTAGGCGGCCATATTTCAAGCTTCGCCTCAAGTGCGACTATTTATGACGTATGTTTTAACCACTTCTTCCGCGCACCCAATGAAAAAGACGGTGGCGATTTAGTGTATTTCCAAGGCCATATCGCCCCTGGTATTTATGCGCGTTCATTCTTAGAAGGTCGCTTAAGCGAAGACCAACTGGCTAACTTCCGTCAAGAAGTGGATGGTAAGGGTCTGTCTTCATACCCACATCCAAAACTGATGCCGGATTACTGGCAATTCCCAACGGTTTCTATGGGCTTAGGTCCAATCCAAGCCATCTATCAAGCCCGTTTCCTGAAATATCTGACTGACCGCGGTCTGAAAGATTGTTCAGCACAAACTGTTTACTGTTTCTTAGGTGACGGTGAGTGTGACGAGCCAGAAGCCTTAGGTGCGATCGGTTTAGCAGCCCGTGAAGAATTAGATAACTTAGTCTTCATTGTTAACTGTAACTTACAGCGTCTTGACGGCCCTGTACGTGGTAACGGTAAGATCATCCAAGAACTTGAAGGCGAATTCCGCGGCGCAGGCTGGGAAGTCGTGAAAGTGATTTGGGGTCGTTACTGGGATCCATTATTGGCCCGTGACACCAGTGGTAAACTGCTGCAGTTAATGGAAGAAACCGTTGACGGTGAATACCAAAACTGTAAAGCCAAAGGTGGCGCTTATACACGCGAACACTTCTTTGGTAAGTATCCTGAAACGGCCGAAATGGTTGCGAACATGTCAGATGATGACATTTGGCGCTTAAACCGCGGCGGTCATGATCCAGTTAAAGTTTACGCTGCACTGGAACATGCACAAAAAACCAAAGGCCGTCCAACGGTGATTTTAGCTAAAACCGTAAAAGGTTATGGCTTAGGTGATGCGGGTGAAGGTAAAAACATCGCTCACAACGTGAAGAAGATGGGCGTTGAGTCTATCCGTTACTTCCGCGATCGTTTCAATATCCCGATCCCAGATGATCAGTTAGAAGATCTGCCTTTCTATCACCCAGGTCCAGATTCTGAAGAAGTGAAGTACATGATGAGCCGTCGTGAAGCGCTGCATGGTAGCGTGCCACAACGTCGTCAAAAGTTCACTGAAGAGATGGAAGTGCCGTCACTGAAGATTTTTGATTCGATTTTACAGGGCTCAAACGGCCGTGAAATTTCATCGACTATGGCGTTCGTTCGCGTGCTGACAGCATTGCTGAAAGACAAGAAAATTGGTAAAAACATTGTGCCAATTATTCCTGACGAAGCCCGTACTTTCGGTATGGAAGGTCTGTTCCGTCAAGTGGGTATTTATGCTCACGAAGGCCAAAAATACGTACCGCAAGACTCTGACCAAGTGGCTTATTATCGTGAAGATAAAACCGGTCAAGTATTGCAAGAAGGGATTAACGAACTCGGTGCTATGTCTTCATGGGTATCGGCAGCGACAAGCTACTCTGTCAACGATACACCTATGATCCCGTTCTACATCTACTACTCAATGTTCGGTTTCCAACGTATTGGCGACATGGCTTGGGCAGCGGGTGATATGCGTGCTCGTGGTTTCTTAGTCGGTGGTACTTCAGGTCGTACAACGCTTAACGGCGAAGGTTTACAGCATCAAGATGGTCACAGCCACGTATTGGCGAACACTATCCCTAACTGTATTTCTTACGATCCAACCTACGGCTACGAAATTGCCGTTGTGGTACAAGATGGTATCCGTCGTATGTACGGCGAGAATCAAGAAGATATCTTCTACTACTTGACCACAATGAACGAAAACTATGAGCAACCAGCCATGCCAGAAGGCGCGGAAGTGGGCATAGTGAAAGGTATCTATAAGTTAGAAACGGTTGCGGGCTCAGGTAAAGGCAAAGTTCAGTTAATGAGCTGTGGCACTATCCTTGAACAAACCCGTAAAGCGGCGCAAGCACTGGCGAAAGACTTCGGTATTACTGCCGACGTATTTAGCGTAACTAGCTTCAACGAATTGACTCGCGATGGTCAAGCCGCTGAACGTTGGAACATGCTGCACCCAACCGAAACGCCAAAACAAGCCTATATCAGCCAAGTGATTTCAAGTGATGCACCTGCAATCGTAGCGACTGACTATATGAAGATTTACGGCGAACAGTTACGTGCTTATATTCCTACCGATTACAAAGTGTTAGGTACTGACGGTTTCGGTCGTTCAGACAGCCGCGAGAATCTGCGTCACCACTTCGAAGTGGACGCTAAGTTCATCGTTATTGCGGCACTGAAATCACTGGTTGATCGCAAAGAGCTGCCTGTCGATGTGTTAGCAAAAGCCATTAAAGAATATGGTATCGACGCTGACAAGATCAATCCACAGTACGCGTAAGAGGCAATAAAAATGGCTGAATTAAAAGAAGTTTTTGTTCCTGATATCGGCGGCGATGAAGTGCAAGTGATCGAAATTTGTGTGGCTGTGGGTGATACCCTAGCGGCAGAAGAATCGATTCTTACCGTCGAAAGCGACAAGGCAACTATGGATATTCCAGCGCCTTTCGCCGGTGTTTTAGCCGAATTGAAAGTGGCTGTGGGCGATAAAGTATCTGAAGGTACTTTGATTGCTATGATGCAAGCGGCGGGCGCGGCAGCTGCCGCTCCGGCTCCAGTTGCAGCACCTGCTCAGGCGGCACCAGCATCTGCACCAGTTCAAGCGGCTCCAGCCCCTGTGGCTGCTGCTCCTGCGACGGGCGCAACCAAAGTGGTTGAAGTGACTGTACCTGATATCGGTGGCGACACAGATGTATCGGTTATCGAAGTCCTGGTTGCTGTCGGTGACAAGATTGAAGTTGATAGCGGTTTAATTACCCTAGAAACAGACAAAGCGACCATGGACGTGCCATCACCTTTCGCGGGTGTGGTTAAAGACGTTAAAGTCGCAGTTGGCGATAAAGTGTCGCAAGGCTCTTTAGTCATCATGCTTGAAGTGGGCGGCGCTGCACCTGCAGCCGCGCCAACTGTTGCTGCCCAAGCGGCTCCTGCCGCTATGGTAGCGCCAGTGGCCGCAGCACCTGCTGCACCAGCGGCAAGTGTGGTTGCGGTAAAAGAAATTCAAGTGCCTGATATTGGCGATGCCAGCAATGTCGATGTGATCGAAGTGCTCGTGTCAGTCGGTGATGAAATCACTGCTGACCAAGGTTTGATTACCCTTGAAACTGACAAAGCCACCATGGAAGTACCAGCGCCATTCGCCGGTAAACTGCTGTCTTTGACGGTTAAAGTGGGTGACAAGGTTTCTCAAGGTAGCGTTATTGCGACGATTGAAACTGTGACTGCAGGTGCAGCTCCTGCACCTGTTGCTCAAGCGGCAGCTCCTGCTCCAGTGAGCGCGGCGCCCGTTGCAGCCCCAACACCTGCAAGCCGTCCTCCAGTACCACACCACCCTAGCGCAGGTACACCTGTGTCTACCGGTGCGGTACATGCGTCTCCTGCGGTACGTCGTTTAGCCCGTGAATTTGGTGTCGATTTGACCCAAGTGACAGGTTCTGGCCGTAAAGGTCGCATTATGAAAGAAGACGTTCAGGCGTATGTGAAATACGAACTGTCTCGTCCGAAAGCGACTGCGGCAACCTCTGTGGGTTCAGGTAACGGCGGCGGTCTGCAAGTGATTGCAGCACCTAAAGTTGATTTCAGTAAGTTTGGTGAAGTGGAAGAGATTCCATTAAGCCGTATCCAGAAGATTTCTGGCCCTAACTTACACCGCAACTGGGTAACTATTCCGCACGTGACTCAGTTCGATGAAGCTGATATCACTGAAATGGAAGAGTTCCGTAAGCAGCAAAACGATGTAGCGGCGAAGAAGAAAGCCGATTACAAGATCACGCCTTTAGTGTTTATGCTAAAAGCTGTGGCTAAAACGTTGCAACAGTTCCCAGTGTTCAACTCAAGCTTAAGTAGCGATGGCGAATCACTGATCCAGAAGAAGTATTTCCACATCGGTGTGGCGGTTGATACGCCAAACGGTTTGGTTGTGCCAGTCGTGCGTGACGTGGATAAGAAAGGCATTATCGAGTTATCTCGTGAACTGGCTGATATCTCTATCCGTGCCCGTGATGGCAAGCTGAAATCTGCTGACATGCAAGGTAGCTGTTTTACTATTTCAAGTTTAGGTGGCATTGGCGGTACAGCGTTTACGCCTATCGTTAACTACCCAGACGTGGCGATTTTAGGTGTGTCTAAATCTGAAATTAAGCCTAAGTGGAATGGTAAAGAGTTCGAACCTAAATTGATGTTGCCATTGTCGCTGTCATACGATCACCGCGTGATCGATGGTGCTATGGCTGCACGCTTTAGTGTGACGCTGTCAGGAATTCTGTCCGATATTCGTACTTTGGTTCTGTAAGCATATAAGGCTGCTCATCTTGAGTGGCCTTTTGTTTATTGTGATCAGTATCAAACACAGGTTAAAATGCGCCCACCTTACGCGCTGGCGCATTTTCGGTTGGCAGGATAGCTCCTCCAACGGATTGAATGAGAATTAGAGGAAAACATGAGTAACGAAATCAAAACTCAGGTAGTGGTATTAGGTGCAGGTCCTGCAGGTTATTCTGCGGCTTTCCGTGCAGCGGACTTAGGTCTAGAAACCATTATCGTTGAACGTTTTAGCACTTTAGGCGGCGTGTGTCTTAATGTGGGTTGTATCCCATCTAAAGCCCTATTACATGTTGCTAAAGTTATCGAAGAAGCCAAAGCCGTTGCTGCTCACGGTGTGGTTTTCGGCGAGCCAACTATCGATTTAGATAAGTTACGTGGCTTTAAAGAAAAAGTCATTGGCCAATTAACTGGCGGATTGGGCGGTATGTCCAAAATGCGTAAAGTTAACGTGGTTAACGGTTTTGGTAAATTCACTGGCCCTAACATGCTAGAAGTGACTGCTGAAGATGGCACTGTCAAAGTGGTTCAATTCGAGCAAGCTATCATTGCTGCGGGTTCTCGCCCAATCAAACTGCCATTCATTCCGCATGAAGATCCACGTATTTGGGATTCGACTGACGCATTAGAACTGAAAGAAGTTCCAGGCAAGTTGTTAGTGATGGGCGGCGGTATTATCGGCCTAGAAATGGGTACTGTGTACGCTTCTTTAGGCAGCGAGATCGACGTGGTTGAAATGTTCGACCAAGTGATCCCAGCAGCTGATAAAGACGTTGTTCGCGTATTCACTAAGCAAATCAAGAAGAAATTCAACCTGATCCTTGAAACTAAAGTCACAGCGGTAGAAGCCCGTGAAGACGGTATTTATGTTTCTATGGAAGGTAAGAGCGCACCAACAGAAGCCGTACGTTACGATGCGGTATTAGTCGCAATTGGCCGTGCACCTAATGGCAAGTCGTTAGATGCTGAAAAAGCAGGTGTTAACGTTGATGAGCGTGGCTTTATCAAGGTTGATAAGCAACTGCGTACTAACGTACCGCACATCTATGCAATTGGTGACATCGTTGGTCAACCTATGTTGGCTCACAAAGGCGTGCACGAAGGCCACGTAGCGGCTGAAGTTATCGCTGGCATGAAGCACTACTTTGATCCAAAAGTGATCCCATCAATTGCTTACACTGACCCAGAAGTCGCTTGGGTTGGTTTAACTGAGAAAGAAGCGAAAGAGCAAGGTATTGCTTACGAAACCGCAACTTTCCCATGGGCAGCAAGCGGCCGCGCTATCGCATCTGATGCGAGCGAAGGCATGACTAAACTGATTTTCGACAAAGACACTCATCGCGTAATCGGTGGTGCGATTGTTGGCGTTAACGGCGGCGAGCTGTTAGGCGAGATCGGTTTAGCGATTGAAATGGGTTGTGATGCTGAAGATTTAGCATTAACCATTCACGCTCACCCAACACTGCACGAATCAGTGGGCTTAGCCGCTGAAATGTACGAGGGTTCTATTACTGATTTGCCAAACCCAAAGGCAAAGAAAAAGTAATTTAGCTGTCGATTAAAAAAGCGCTCATTTGAGCGCTTTTTTATTGCCTGTATTTTTTTTGTAACTTTTATGTAAACAAGCGGATGAATTGATAGGATTGAGCTGCTACAGTACAGTTATACCCAAGCGACCTCAAAATACGAGTTTCAGAGCGCCCAGGGTGCTTCAATTCAAGGCGCATCAATGAAAAATGTCGGCCACCTTTTGAATTGATGCAACACGGAAGTGGAGTGCCCTGGGTGCTCCGTCCCGGTGGATGATGTTAACCACGGGGTAACGCACCTTATGCCGTGTTGGCTATTTTTGACTTAGCCCACTAGGCCTACAAATAGCCGCAATCGCCATATATGTCGTGAATGCCATTTATGCAGGAGCAATAAATAGCCTTGCTGAAAGTGCGTTACCATGCCGTTAACATCAGCCGCTGAATTCTGCATTTTGAGGTGGTTTGGGTATATGTATGAAGTAAGCCGTCACATGCAAACAAAAATAATTAGAACAATTCTGACATGTTTCATCCTTTCTCTGACTTGCGTCCACTCTGCTTGGGCGGGCGGTTTTGTGCAGCGAGTTTTTACTGATAGGGACGGTTTAGCGGTCACCAGTATTCGAGGCTTGGCCTTAGATGATTACGGTTTTGTATGGGCAGCGACTGAGCAGGGCTTGTATCGAGTCAGTAATTCTAAGGTGCGGCGTATCGATAAAATCGGCACCGAATCGCGACTGTCAGATGACTTTTTAACCTCAGTAGTAAACATAGAACGTGACAAGTTATTGGTTAGCACCAACGCCGCAATTTACCTCTACGATATTGTCCAAAATCAATTTACCGCGTTTGGTTCTCCCTATTTATTCCCGCAGTTTCCCGGTGGTGCGCTGGTCTCGGCAGCCCGAAAGAATAGTAAAACATGGCGATTGTTAATTGATAATGGCCAGATTTATGAATTCTCCCCTTCAAAGTCCGAACTGCGCCTCATTACTCAGTTGCCGGTTAATCGCGATCTTCCTTGGCGCAAATTGCTGGTCATGCCTAACGGTCAAATGCTGGTCGCGGGAACCTTGCAATTAGAGTTGCTGGAGCAAAATGGCGAGCGGGTGTTCCAATACTCTTGGACTGAATCTATGGGCAGTATTCTCGATATGTTAGAGGATTCTCAACATAGGATCTGGATTGCGACCGGACGCGGCGTTTATCAATTAGATCAAATTTCTAGGCAAATTATCCCCGTGCCAGAATTGCCCGATTGGAGCACAGTGATCATTGAGGATGCTAAAGGGGATCTGTGGTTTTCCAGTCGCATCGGTTTATTGAAATGGTCGCCCGAAACGCGGCAGATTGAAAACTATCAAAAAGAGTTGAAGGCTGAGGCCAACATGGAAACGCTGAAAGCCATGTTGTTTGATGATGCAGGCTTGATGTGGGTCGGAGGCTCAGGCGATGGATTGGCTTTATTGGCGTCACAGCCTGATTTCATCCTCGATACTTATACTGGCGATGAACCTTATCAACTGAGCGATGCCATGACTTGGTCAGTACATGCCAGTGATGAAGGCGTTTGGTTAGGTTCTTCCAGTTTAGATTTTATTGCAAAAGGCAGTAACAAAGCGTTTAACGTGCCAATTGAGGGATTTAATCCCCATGAAAGTATTTACGATATCAGTGCGTTTGAGGGGCATTATTTACTGTTATCGACGACCAGCGGCCTCTTTGTTGTCGATAAAGACACTTTGCAAGGCAGTAGCTTTTCTAAATGGACTCACGGCAATGATGATTTTAAAAATAAGCTTATTTATAAAACCTATCGTGACCCCAAACTGAAAGGACGTGTTTGGATTGCGACCACAACAGGGCTGTATTTTTGGGAAATGGGACTGTACGAACCTCAGCCCTTTGATATTGATAAGTCATCGAACAAGTTTGACGGCCCTAAGCGCCCCGTGATCCGTACGATTTATCGCACCTCCGACGGTCGTTTGTGGGTGGGCGGTAAAAAAGTCTTTGGTTACATCGACAGCCAAAACGAGTTTCATGATCAGCGGCAGTTGTTTAATGCTTTTGCTGCACAACCCACGGTCAGTCATATTGAAGAAATGTCACCTGGGGTGATCTGGTTTGGCTCCTATGAAAAAGGTTTATTTGAATACCATCAGCAAACTGGATCGTTAATTTCACTGACCTCCGAGTGGCAATTAAATTGTAGTTCAGTGTTTTTTATTCAAAAAACGCCCAAGTCTAATCTTGTGGGCTGCTCGGATTCTTTGGTGCGACAGGATATCCAAACGGGCGAGATTGCTATGTTTAATCAACTCGATGGTTTAATTTCCGATGAGATGAACGAAGGCGCCTATTTTTACTCACCTAAAACAGGCTTTTACTTAGGCACGCCCGAGGGCGTGATGCGACTCGATGTCGATAGGCTGGCCAATCGCATTACCGATGACCATGTGATGCTTGAATCTGTCTCTGTGTACTATAACAACACAACCGAAGTGTCCCTGTTGCCGCGCAACCTGATGACCATAAAACCCGAAGCCAATATGGTCAGTTTTCAAATCACTAACTTAGATTATCTCGATGATTCGCCCATCCAATTTAAATACCGATTACGTTATCAAGATGAAGAGAGTAATTATGTGCTGCTTCAGGGGGAGTCGCAGATTAACCTCGCAGGTTTAGCTTCGGGTGGTTATGTTTTAGATATTTTAAGTCAGGTCAATGGAATATGGTCCGATAAACCTTTTAACTATCCCTTTTATGTTGAGCAGCATTGGTGGTTATCCCAAGGTTTTAAAGGCATTTTACTGCTGTTATTTTCCATTATTGCTTTAAGTCTTGCTTGGTATCGGCAACGTCAGATCAATACCTTTAAGCAGATGAATCAGGCATTAACAGAGAGTGATGACAGGCTGAGGCAATCTTTGCGCGGTAGTGACTCGGACCTCTGGGAATGGCATAAAAATACTCAGGCATTTCATCTTGATAATCGCGGTGCCGTTCTCGGTACCCATGCCAATGAGATTGTTGTGAGCTTAGCAGAGTTGCCTGTGCATCCACAGGATAGGGAAAAAGCGCTCGCTCAGTGGGATAGCATGATATCGGGGGAGATAGACAGATTCGAAGCCGAATATCGCTATCAGCGCAAGGACGGTAATTGGGGCTGGTTAAGGGTAAGAGGGCGGCCCGTTGCCCGTAATAAGCACTCCAATGAGATAGAGCGGGTCGCGGGTATTTATAGTGATATTACCGTGCAACGCCAGTTAGAAGATGAAGTGAATTTACTGGCAAAAGCGTTTGGTAACACATCTGAAGGTGTACTGATTTTAGATGTCGAAGGCAGTATTCGCGTGGCGAATTACGCGGCACAGCAAATTATCGGCATCGATTCTGCTGACTTAGTTGGCCAATCTTTTACCCAATTTGTACAGATGAATGACGGTTTGGCATCGGAAATCAAGCAACTCCTCAGTGATAGCCAGTCTTGGACGGGCGAGCGTGAGTTAATCAACGCCAGTCAGCAACCTTGCCCTGTGTGGCTAAACGTATCTGTGATGCAAAGTGCCAACGGTAAAGTGACCCATTATGTGGTGGTATTCTCGGATATTACTGAACGTAAACGAACCGAAGCCGATTTACGCCGTCTAGCCAATTACGATGTACTTACTGGATTGCCAAACCGCTCCTTATTTTCTAGTCGCCTATTACAGTCTATTCAGGCCGCGCAGCAAACGGGCGAGAAATTGGCGCTACTGTTCTTGGATCTCGATAGATTTAAGCATGTTAATGACTCCTATGGTCATAGCATGGGCGATGCCTTGCTGGTTGAAGCTTCAAGCCGATTACAATCCTGTATTGCTAGCGAGCATATGCTCTGCCGCTTTGGCGGCGATGAATTTGTGATTTTACTCAGAAATGCCAACAGCATTGATGAGATAAACCACATTGCCGAGCGGCTGCTGGAACAAATCGTGGCGCCTTTTAAGTTATATGGCCGTGAGTTTTATATTTCGACCAGCATTGGCATCAGTATTTGGCCCGACGATGCGGTTCAGCCTGAAGCCTTTATCAAGAATGCCGATCTCGCTATGTATCACGCCAAAGAAGAAGGGCGGGGGAATTTCCAATATTATTCCTCTGAGCGTAATGCCCAAGCCCTCTATCATTTACGGCTTGAGGCCGATTTACGTAAAGCCATAGAGCGGCAAGAGTTCGAGCTTTATTACCAGCCGCAAATTGATATTTTGCGTAACGATAAGCTCATAGGAATGGAAGCATTAATTCGCTGGAAACATCCGCTGGACGGCTTTATTCGTCCCGATATTTTCATCAAAGTCGCCGAGGCCTGCGGTTTAATTGTCGATATTGACCGCTGGGTGTTAAGGCAAGCCTGTGTACAGGGGGCGCATTGGGCAAAGCGTTATGGCGCTACCTTTAAGTTGTCGGTTAATATTTCGGCGGTGCATTTCAGGCAGCCAGATTTTATTGAAGACATACAAAGAATTCTGCATGAAACCCAAATGCCGACGGCGTCTTTAGGCTTAGAAATCACTGAAGGCGTATTGATGAAAGAGCTGCACGTTGCTAAAGATCATCTCTCGCGATTGAAATCCTTGGGGATTGAAGTTGCCATTGATGACTTTGGGACAGGTTATTCTTCTCTGGCTTATTTACGCCATTTTGAGGTGAACACCTTAAAAATCGATCGCTCCTTCTTGATTGATATCGCCACCAATAAGGCCGATCAGGCGATTGTGAGCAGTATTATTGAATTAGCCCGTAACCTTAAATTAAATGTGGTTGCCGAAGGGATTGAGACGGTTGAGCAGTTAGAGCAAGTATTTAGCCGCGGCTGTTATATTATTCAAGGGTATTATTTTGCTAAGCCTATGTGCGTGGCTGATTTTGAACGCTATTTAGAAACAGATAACAGAATCGTTGCTATTGAGCATTAAGTAAGATCATATAGCCTATTATCGGCTCGTTTATGTTTGATCATGCGTCCTTGATATTTGTGCTGATTATTGGCGGTAATCAGCAAGATATAAATCTACGCGCCTGAGATTTAAATGACAAAATATTCAGCCACGATTGATATTTTTTTTCGTCATTTATTCAATTAAACTGCATCTGTTTGTGTAAATAGTACACAGTCTTATCACTAGTCGGTCCAGATAAAATATGACTGACGGTTAAATCGATAAGTTTGGTAATATAACTCGGATTTTTATCCCATAAAAAAGTAACCTCACCATGATGCGTCAACTACTCGCTTCTATTATTTTGTGTTTGTGCATGACTCCGTCGATGGCGGCAGAGCGACTTAAAATTGGTGTCGTACTCAGTGGCGGCGGTGCTAAAGGCGCTGCCCATGTGGGGGTGCTCAAAATATTAGAAGAACATAACATCCCGGTCGATTACATCGCGGGCACCAGTATCGGTGCCTATGTCGCAGGCATGTACTCCTTGGGTTACAGCGCCAGCGAAGTCGAAGCTATCATGATGGGTGTTGATTGGGACAGTGGCTACTCGGATACTATCCCGCGCAATATTTTGAGTTATAGGGATAAACAGTTACGCGATCGCTACAACATTCCACTGAACATTGGTTATAACGAAGGCCAAGTAAGGGCGCCAAGTGGGTTGCTGCGTGGTCAGACTATGTCGCAACTTCTGCGTCAGTCTACCGATCTAGTACAGCAATTTGGTAATTTCGATGATTTAGCTATTCCCTACCGCGCAGTGGCGACCGATTTAGAAACCAGCTTACCTGTGGTGATCAGTCACGGCAGTATGGTCAAAGCCATGCAAGCCTCTGCGACAGTTCCCGGTGCGCTGCAGCCGGCTCAAATTGACGGTAAGTTATTGGTCGATGGCGGTATTGCCAACAATATGCCTGTCGATGTCGTTAAGGCCATGGGCGCCGATATTATTATTGCCGTCGATATTGGTTCACCTCTAGTCAAAAAAGATAAATTAGACAGCACTATTGCCGTGCTCGATCAGCTCTCCAACTTTTTGACCAATGCCAGCACCGAAAAACAAAAACTACTGCTGACTGATAAAGATGTGTTGATCCGTCCCGCGATCGACGCCTTGAGCACTACAGATTTCACTATCATGCCCTTGGCATTAACGCTCGGCAAAGAAGCCGCTAATGGACAGCTTGATAAGCTGAGCAGCATGAGCGTGAGCCCAGAGGAATATGCCGCCTACGTCGAGGCCAAAAAAGCCAAAGGTAAGTTGTTAATGGCAGATGTGCGTCATTCTGTTAATGAAATTGTCTTCGATAACCAATCTAAGGTGAGTCTGAATCTCTTAACGGAGACCTTGAACATTAAGCCTGGGCAAGCTGTGTCTAAGGACGAGCTCAATGAGGCGTTAAAGCGTATTTACTCCCTCAATAAGTTTGAGCGTGTCGATGCTGAGTTTGTCGAGGGTGAAGACGGCCGTGTACTGACTGTGACCACTAAAGCTAAGTCTTGGGGGCCAAATTATTTCCAATTGGGCTTTAACTGGGAGGATGATTTTAACTCTGAATCTGCCATCAGTTTTGACATGGCCTATACCATGACGGATTTGACCTTCAATGGCGGCGAGTGGCGCAATGAAATCAAACTCGGTATGGAAAAGTTGTTTGCGACTGAGTTCTATCAGCCATTAGACAGAGACCAACAATTCTTTAGCCGCGCCCGTTATCAATACGATACCCGTAATTGGGACTTATACGATAATAACAATCGTCTGCTAACCTTCGACAAGAAAACCCACACCATAGAACTGGGTATCGGCTACAACTACACCTCTCAAGGCATGATTGAGCTGGGTTTAGTGGCGGAGAAGGGCGCGATAATTAATGATGCTTGGCTGTCAAGGGACTTGGATTTTAGCTCCTATGGAGCTTACTTTAGATTCGGCTACGACAGCTTAGACAGTATTAGTTTCCCTACGTCGGGTAATCGCGTGACCTTAAACGTTTATGTGCGCAATGAGGATTTCGATGACATTATCGACGATAACCAAAACCAATACAGTGTGCAGATAGAGGCCGACTGGAAGGGCGCCTTGAGTGTCGGCAATCATGCTTTTGTGGGTAAGGCATCGATTTCAACCAACGATAATGATGGGATGAATACGCTGCATCTATCTGAGCTGGGCGGATTTTTAAATCTATCTGGCTACCATAAAGACTCACTGACAGGCGCGCATAAAGTCTTTGGCGCCTTTGTTTATCAATATGATCTCGGGCGTGATGCGCTCGGAATGACAGATTATCCTTTGTATCTAGGTTGGAGTTTGGAGGCGGGCAATGTCTGGGATGAGCGCTCTGAAGTCACCCTCACCGATCTGATTTATGCATCGAGTCTCTACATTGGTACTGATACTTCCATGGGACCTGCGGCAATCGGCTTTGGGATCACAGATCTTGGCGATAAGTCCTTCTATTTATTTGTGGGTAAAAACTTCTAGCGAGTGATGCATGTGAGGTCTTGAGGGCATGACTGAGGTTGTGCCCTTATTTTTTGTGCGATGAAAATCCTAAACGGCCTTGATGGCATAGTGCCTGAATCGGTTCGCGCGTCGCTAAAGTGTCATATCCTTTTACAAAATCTTGCTACTGTGGGGCGTGCCAAGATGCTAAGGTTTTGCGGGAAAAATAATAACTCTTAAGGAAGCTGGGGAAAACAATGAAGAAGATAAGCACACTGGCACTGGGTATCGCCCTGAGTTTAGGTTTAGCCGCTTGTAGTACTGAGCCTAAAACTGAAGTCGCCGCGGTTTCTGGCATTGAATTGCAAAACTTTGATGCCTCAGTTCGCCATCAAGACGATTTCTATTACAGCGTTAACGGTAAATGGTTGGCGAATACACCTATTCCTGCCGACAAGTCTAACTACGGCGCATTTTCAGTGCTGTACGATCAAAGCCAAGATGCATTGAAAAAGATCATCGACGAAGCGGCTGCTAAAAAGAATCCAGCGGCAGGCTCGAATGAGCAGAAGATTGGTGATTTCAACGCCAGCTTTATGAATACCGATTTGCTTGAAACCTTAGGCGTTACGCCGCTTAAGCCATTGCTGGCCGATATTGCTGGCGCAAAAACACACGCTGACTTACCTGCCGTTATGGGTAAATTGCTGACGACCGGCTCTGGTATTCCCTTTGGTTTTTACGTCAATAACGACGCCAAAAACTCAACTCAGTATGCGGTGTATCTAAGCCAGTCGGGCCTTACGCTGCCGGACCGCGATTATTATCTTAAAGATGACCCTAAGTTTGCCGCTAATCGCCAAGCCATGGCTAAGTATGTGACAGACATACTGACCGAAGCGGGTTACAAGGATGCTAAACGCGCGGCTAAAAACGTTGCCGACATCGAAATGATGATCGCCAAGAGTCAGTGGAGTCGAGTCGAATCCCGCGACGCCAATAAGGCTTACAACAAGTTAGATCGCGATGAATTGCAAAAGTTAATGGGTCAATTTGATTTCAATGCCTTCGCGACCAGCGCAGGTTTAGGCGACAAAGTCACTGATATCATAGTGCGCCAACCCTCTTACTTCGAAAAACTCGGTGCAGGTTTCGAGACATTCCCGGTATCGGCTTGGCAGGATTACCTCGCGTTCCACTTAGTCGATAGCTACGCCGAGTTACTGAGCAAAAACTTTGTTGATTTGAACTTCGCTTTTAAGAGCAAAACCTTAATGGGTATCGAAGAGCAACAACCGCGCTGGAAAAAAGCCGTTGATGGCGCTGACCAAGTGATTGGTGAGTTAGTGGGCGAAGAGTACGTTAAGCAATACTTCAAGCCAGAAGCTAAAGCGCGTATGGAAACTATGATCAAAAACTTGATCAAAGGTTTTGAGGTTAGTATCAATGAACTTGAGTGGATGACGCCAGAAACCAAAGTCGCCGCCCAAGAAAAACTGGCTAAATTCACCTATAAAATCGGTTATCCAGATAAGTGGAAAGATTACTCAGGTTTAGATATCAAGGCTGACGAGTTAGTGGGGAACTACATGCGTTACGCTCAGTTTGAATATCAAGACATGATCAACAAGCTTGGCAAGCCAATCGATCGTACCGAATGGGGCATGACGCCACAAACGGTGAACGCTTATTACAGCCCAGTGAAAAACGAAATCGTATTCCCAGCTGCGATTCTGCAACCACCATTCTTCAATATGGATGCCGATGATGCAGTGAACTACGGTGGCATAGGTGCAGTGATCGGCCATGAAATCAGCCATGGTTTCGATGACCAAGGCGCTAAGTACGATGGCGACGGTAACCTACGTGATTGGTGGTCGGATAAAGATCGCGAAGAATTCCAAAAACGCGGTAAGCAACTGTCAGCGCAATACTCAGGTTATGAAGCACTGCCCGGCAAGTTTGTTAACGGTGATTTGACCTTAGGGGAAAATATCGGCGACTTAGGTGGTTTAACCGTAGCGGCACGCTCGTATCTAATGAGCCTTAACGGCAAACCCGCGCCAGTGCTTGATGGATTAACGGGTGAGCAACGCTTCTTTGTGGGTTGGTCGCAAGTATGGCGTCGTAACTACCGTGATGAAGAGCTGAGCCGTCGTTTGCTGACAGATCCGCATTCACCGAGTCATTACCGCGCTATGGGGACGCCGCGTAACGTGGAAGCCTTCTATAAAGCTTTCGAGATGAAAGAAGGCGATAAAATGTATTTGACGCCAGATGAACGTGTAAAAATTTGGTAATACATTCAGTTGATTGAAACAAGAAAGCCAGACAATGTCTGGCTTTTTTATTGATGACAATAATCAAGGATGCTGCTGATTAATGTCCGTAACCTAAGGATTCGATTTTTGTGACTTTATTATCAGTGGCATAAAGCCGGCGCATTAAGCGTGTCGGTCCAAAGTCATAGGTCCATTCTTGATACTCAGTCGGCAACTTGCTGGGATCGATCACTCGGTCGCCGTCTGAGTTGAGATAAGTCGCTGGTAAACTAAATTCGCGAATATCACTGGGCGAACCGCACTTCTCCAGCACAGTGGTTAAGGTATCGCCAGTGTTGACCACTTGTTGCTTGCAGTGCATAGCACCACCCGCATTAGCGGACAAGCTGACGGACATGAGTATTAAGCCCATGGGTAATAATACGTGTGATAATAAAGACAGGTACTTCATTGGCTCCCCTCTCGTACATACATCATTCTGCTATTCATCCACACGACAAAGACTCATTATCCATATAGCTAAAACTAAGCTTATCCGCCCAGCAGAGACTAGGCGTGTTATGGCGTTATTGAGCTAAGAGTGTCGGCAAGGCCAATAAGTTCTCAGCCTGATGGTGGGCGATAACCCACTTAGCATCGCTTCTTTGCTCTGGCGCGGGGATCGCAAGCGTTTGCATATTGGCCGCTCGGGCTGCAATTAAGCCATTAAAAGAATCTTCGATCGCAAGGCAATAGCGGGGATCGACATCTAACGCCTTAGCGCAATTCAAATACACTTCAGGGTGTGGCTTGCCGTAGGTGAGGCCCTCGGCAGATTGCACCGCCATAAATTTATCGCTGAGTCCTAACTTAGAGAGAACTGCCTCGATAATAGTGTAAAACGAGGAGGTGGCTAAGCCGATTTTAAGACCCAGTGCTTGGCAGTGATCAATTGCTTCGTGAACGCCCAGCATAGCTTCGCCGCTAATCAGAATTTCACTCGCGACCTTATCAACAATCGCTTGGCTGACCTTGGCATTGTCGTAGTGAGGCCAAGGAGCCTTGTGGTACCAATAATCCACGCATTGGTCGATGCGTAAACCTGTGGTTTGTTGAATCGTTTCTATGGTCACGGGCACGCCAAGTGCGGATAACACTTCATACTCGACCTGCTGCCATAGGGGTTCTGAATCGATTAAAACGCCATCCATATCAAAAATAACGGCTTGAATGCTAAGGGATGTCATTGGTACTCCGATGGACTGGGGAAATAACTGAGATATGCAGTAAATTAAGCCTGAGTGTAAGTTCTCGCACCGCATCTTAAAAGCCAAAATGCCGCAAGATGAGAAAAATTTACACATATTTGATCTAGGGCGCTGAAAATTGCCTGTTCGATTTAAAATTAATGAAACATTGTTAACTATTTGTAGTGTATGGTTTTTTGTCTGTTTTCAAACTATTGTCTAATTTCACTTGTTTTAATATTCCCGTAAGTTGGCATTCGCCGCCGGATTTAGTCCTTATTTCGCTTTTTGCCGAGTGTGACCTGATTCATACTTTTGCAAAGCTGTAGTATACTGCAGGCCGGAAATACGGGTCGATCATGTCGGACTGTCAGCTTCAATTAAGAAGACGTGCAGTTTCGTTGTTAGAGCGCCAAACAAAGAGGAATGTTGCCGTGCTAGAAGCATATCGTAAACACGTCGCAGAACGTGCTGCAGAGGGCGTAGTCCCTAAGCCATTAGATGCACATCAAGTGGCTGAACTGGTTAAGTTAGTTCAAAACCCACCCGCAGGTGAAGAGGCTTTCGTTCTCGACCTGCTTGAAAATCGAATTCCCCCAGGTGTTGATGAAGCCGCTTATGTTAAGGCTGCTTTCTTAGATGCGGTTGCCAAAGGCACTGAAAAATCACCTATTTTGTCTGCTGAGCGTGCTACTGAGTTATTAGGCACTATGCAAGGCGGCTACAACATCGAACCTCTGATCGCGCAGCTGGATAACCCAGCGTTAGCACCTTTAGCCGTTAAAGCCTTATCTCACACTCTGCTGATGTTTGATTCTTTCCACGATGTGGTTGAGAAGATGGAAGCAGGCAATGAGTTTGCTAAGCAAGTGGTTGAAGCGTGGGCGAATGCAGATTGGTACTTAAACCGTCCAAAACTGGCCGACAAAGTCACTCTGACAGTATTTAAAGTCTCTGGTGAAACCAACACCGATGACTTGTCACCAGCACCAGATGCTTGGTCACGTCCTGATATTCCATTACACGCGTTAGCTATGCTGAAAAACGCCCGTGATGGTATCGAGCCTGACGTTGCTGGCGCCGTTGGCCCAGTGAAAAAAATCGAAGCGTTAAAAGCACAAGGTTTCCCATTAGTGTATGTGGGTGACGTTGTCGGTACGGGTTCATCACGTAAATCTGCGACTAACTCAGTACTGTGGTTTATGGGCGATGACATTCCATTTGTCCCTAACAAGCGCGCTGGCGGTTTTTGCCTTGGCGGTAAAATTGCACCGATTTTCTTCAACACTATGGAAGATGCGGGCGCACTGCCAATCGAGCTTGACGTAAACAAAATGGAAATGGGCGATGTGATTGACATCTACCCATACGCCGGTGTGGTTAAGCGTCACGACAGCGACGAAGTGATTTCAGAATTCAGCTTAAAAACTGAAGTGCTGTTAGACGAAGTCCGTGCTGGTGGTCGTATTCCACTGATCATCGGTCGTGGTTTAACTGACAAAGCCCGTGAAGTATTAGGTTTAGGCGTATCTGACGTATTCGTGCGTTCACAAGACGTGGCTGATACGGGTAAAGGTTACACACTGGCGCAGAAGATGGTTGGTAAAGCATGCGGCGTAGCTGGCGTGCGTCCTGGCCAATACTGCGAACCTAAGATGACCTCTGTTGGTTCACAAGATACCACAGGTCCTATGACCCGTGACGAGCTGAAAGATTTAGCTTGCTTAGGTTTCAGTGCTGATTTGACTATGCAGTCATTCTGTCACACTGCGGCTTATCCAAAGCCTGTTGATGTGAACACGCATCATACTCTGCCAGATTTCATCATGAACCGCGGCGGTGTATCACTGCGTCCAGGTGATGGTGTTATCCATTCATGGTTAAACCGTATGCTGCTGCCAGATACCGTTGGTACGGGTGGTGACTCACATACGCGTTTCCCAATTGGTATTTCATTCCCAGCTGGTTCTGGCTTAGTGGCGTTTGCTGCGGCGACTGGCGTTATGCCACTCGACATGCCTGAATCAGTATTAGTGCGCTTCAAGGGCAAAATGCAACCCGGCATCACACTGCGTGATCTGGTACATGCTATCCCATTAAAAGCCATTGAACTGGGCATGCTGACCGTTGAGAAGAAAGGTAAAGTCAATATCTTCTCTGGTCGCGTACTGGAAATCGAAGGTCTTGAAACCTTGAAAGTTGAACAAGCTTTCGAACTGTCTGATGCTTCAGCTGAGCGCTCAGCGGCCGGTTGTACCATCAAGTTAGACAAAGAACCTATCATCGAATACCTGAACTCGAACATCATCATGCTGAAGTGGATGATCGCTGAAGGTTACGGCGATCGTCGTACGATTGAACGTCGTATCAAAGGCATGGAAGAGTGGTTAGCTAATCCTGAACTGATGAGCGCCGATAAAGATGCTGAGTACGCTGCAGTGATCGAAATCGATTTAAACGACATCAAAGAGCCAATCCTGTGTGCGCCAAACGATCCTGATGATGCAGTACTGCTGTCATCTGTCGCGCAAACGAAGATTGATGAAGTGTTCGTCGGTTCTTGTATGACCAACATTGGTCACTTCCGCGCAACCGGTAAGATGCTAGACAAGTTTGCTAAAACCCTGCCAACCCGTCTGTGGATTGCTCCGCCGACTAAGATGGACAGAGATCAGCTGACTGAAGAAGGCTACTACGCGATTTTCGGTCGTGTAGGCGCCCGCATCGAGATCCCAGGTTGTTCACTGTGTATGGGTAACCAAGCACGTGTAGCTGAAGGTGCAACTGTGGTATCGACTTCTACCCGTAACTTCCCTAACCGTTTAGGTACAGGCGCTAATGTATACTTAGCCTCTGCTGAACTGGCTGCGGTAGCTGCACTGTTGGGTCGTCTGCCATCACCTGAAGAATATCAAGAATACGCCAAAGAGTTGGACGCGACAGCGGCTGACACTTACCGTTACTTGAACTTCGATCAAATCGAGTCTTACACTAAGAAAGCCTCAGAAGTGATCTTCCAGTCAGCCGTATAATCGATTGCCGTTAAGGTAACTTGATGTCAAAAGCCAGCATGAGCTGGCTTTTTTGTGGGTAAGTTTCTCTCTGCGCATATATATGTACAAATAGCTCATCTAAATAGTGATGCTTCGTCTCTTCCATATAACAGGCTAGGATTCCATAAATAACGAAGCATTAATAAATAAGCATAAATAGCCAAGTGCATCTGTCTTTAGGTTGTTAACTAAAGGCGCTATCCCAATCAGTGTCCGGCTTCACCTCACTGAATCTAGTTTTTGAAAGACTGAACCTTCTATTTTCATATTTACCAACAGATCATTCCATGGGCTTTTGCTATGAAAAATGCAGAGTAAAGGCATTGTTTTGACTAAAATGTGGATAACTTTGGGGGTAAGTGGTGGGTATGGTGTGGCTAGATTAGATAATTAGCATTAACTGCAAATTTCCTTAAAATAGGGGTTGCACAAAATCCTCTGCTGCCTATAATGCGCATCCACTGACACGGCAGACAGCGTTAAGCAGGCTGATGTGACGGTTCATCGATGAGTTTACTGATTGATGAGTGTTGAGAAAGTTTGCAAAAACTCCTTGACGCGAAACGGGAAATGCGTAGAATACGCAGCCCTAGCCAACTGGAAGCGTTCGGCGCTCAGTGTGGTACTCAAGTTCTCTTACGGATATTGAGTTGCTCTTTAACAAGATAAAACAAGAAATCTGTGTGGGCACTCACAGGTGTTGAGTTAATCGAAACTGCTTAACCTTAGGGTTGGCAGTCAAAGAATTAAATCAATGATGAAGAGTGTTCATAGCAATATGTACATAATTTTGGTTTCGCTTTCTTCTCTTTATGAAGAGAGGGCGGAAACAAAAAATCAGAATTCATTGAGCCGTTTGACGTAAGTCAAACAACAAAACTTTAATTGAAGAGTTTGATCATGGCTCAGATTGAACGCTGGCGGCAGGCCTAACACATGCAAGTCGAGCGGCAGCGGGAAGATAGCTTGCTATCTTTGCCGGCGAGCGGCGGACGGGT
>NZ_JALBYT010000042.1:0-37169 GCF_022690845.1 Shewanella sp. N2AIL
GTGGTCGAGGTTACGAATAGCGATAGCTGGAGTAGTCATAATGATCTACCTGCAAAAAGTAGTAATAGATCAGAATGACCGATCGCCGTCAAGTTTTTTAAATCGAAAATTAGGTGCGGAATGACGGGTTATCAGTAATCACTAACTTGGCCAACTCATCTTTATAGACTTTAATATAGTTTTTTGGAAATAAAGATAAAATTTTCTTCTCTATTACAATAGGAACATCATTATGATCTTTATTTTGTGAGTAGTCTAATGATAGGCTGAACCTTTCCGCGCAACATTCTATTAAACATGAAAATTGTTCAAGCAGCCCATAAATAGCATGATATCCAGCAAGTTCAACTTTTTGCACTGACTCATGACAATAAACTTTTGACCTACAATATGATTTAAGAATATCAAGAATCTTTCCAGCAGATGAATTACTTGGAATAATAGATATCAAAGTCCCACTAAGAATACTCTCATGATTCTCTATATATTGAGATACACAATAATTGACTAAAACTCTATTTAGTGAGGTTCTAAAGTCAGTGTAAGTGAACTCATCTTTATTGGCCCTACATCCTGACTTTGCAAATACCAAAATTTCATTAATGCTATTTGTTACGTCACATTTTTTTTCTAACAAAGAATAATAACTATACCATTCATCATAGATTTCATTAAATGCAAGAGATTTTTCAAGTAATCCTTTTTCTATAGAGTCCTCTAAATCACTGATACAATATGCAATATCATCTGCAGCCTCCATAATATATGCAAGTGGAAATCGCTGCGGTTTTGAATAATTAAATTCCTTCCAGATATCTGATACAATATTTGCCTCAGTACTAAAATAACCACATTTTTTTAAAAATGGAGAGTTTAAATCACCATTTGGAATTGAAAGATTTGACCTAACATATTTTAGATAAGACGCCAATGTTGTTTTGGTTAAATTAAGACCGAACTCATCAGAGTTACGTTGCAATCTAGTCACCACTCGCAAACCTTGAGGATTACCATCAAACTCCAAAAAATCAGCAAGAGCGTTTACGATCCTTGGGTCATCATGCCCTAAAGCTCCTGATTTCCCAGCACTACAAGCTTGAATAATTTTATCGCAACCCTTAGTTCTGAACCATTCCGATATAGCCGCTTCACCAAAATGACCAAATGGAGGGTTACCTATATCATGCATTAAACATGCGGTTTCAACAAATGTGACCAAAGCGGAACATTCATCTTTTGTTGCCCACTCTAAATTAATTAACTTTATACTAAGCTGGTCTGCGATATATCTGCCCATTTGCGATACTTCAAGAGAATGGGTTAATCTACTTCTCACAGCTGCATTTGGTTCCATAGAAAAAACTTGGGCTTTCTGTTGCAATCGGCGGAATGCAGCACAGAATAGTAATCTCCCTCGATCACTTTCAGCCTCAGATATAATATTTCTATCCGAAACGGATGATGTCCTAAACCTCTCGAATGATAACAATTTTGTATATAAATTATCCATTTCAATCCACTTATCACTAGTTAATTATAATTTTTTATTAGCTTCATATTTAACACAGACTATTCTTTTGTAACAATAAAGTGAAGTTGCATATCATAAATAGATTATAATTTTAGCGAGTTTACCAAGACATTCACTGTTAAATAGTCTCAATTCTGAGCCAAAATGCTCCCCTCAAAGGCTAGACTTCCGCACAAAAACATCACGTGAATGGCAGCCGAAAAATCCGAAACTATTAAAAGTAAAAGAGTTTTTTAAGACACCCATTGTGTAATTTTAGAAAGATAGAATGTTAGTGCTCTTTTTAAATACTAGCAAACAACACTAAAACTTCAGAAGTTCACCTTCCCTGCGAAGTTGCTGAAGGGCGTTGAAGAAAATCGCGTGACGCAGACAGGACGTCTGCGTAGCTTTCGGGGGGAAGGGACGCCCCATCGGAAGCGTTAGCGATTTTCGAATAAGCACGAAGCCACTAACTAATGCATGTAACTTCGCTAGGGGCGGCAAGGGAGATCCAAGAGGGAATTGCTGTTGATCCCCTCTTGGTCGGGTGTGGGGTGAAGCCCCACGACTTTGCTTTAAAATAATTGCACCTGATTAGGTATTCAAAGAAGTTAAGCAATCCCAAATCACAACTATAAAAACGTCCCCCCTGTAAAGCTACCTTCAGATTGATCCCAATCCCCCATTTAACCGTAACCCTAAATTGAAAATTGTCATTCAACGAGTCCACTTAATGCAATTACAGCAATTCCATACCGTCAGGTTAATTTTAGGCGATCAACTCAATGCCCAGCATTCTTGGTTTAACCGAGTTGATGAGCAAGTGCTGTATGTGATTGCAGAACTGCACCAAGAAAACACTTATGTGACGCATCATGTGCAAAAAATATGTGCCTTCTTTGCGGCAATGGCGCAATTTGCCCAAGAGCTGCGGGCGCAAGGGCACCAAGTGCTCTATCTCACCCTTGATGACACCTTCAATAACACTCAGGGCTATAGCGATCTACTGGGGCTCATTCAACATCAAGTGACGCTGGTTGGCGCAATAAAGTTTGAATACCAAAGGCCAGATGAATACCGCCTGCTTGAGCAATTGAGTCAGCTTAAGCTCAACACCGCCGTGGTGAACTGTGTCGATACAGAGCATTTTATCTTGCCGTTTGACGAAATCGATGCGCAGTTCCCCGTCGGAAAACACATTATGATGGAGCACTTTTATCGCCGTATGCGTAAACGCTTCAACATCTTGATGCAAGACGGAAAGCCACTCGGTGGGCAATGGAACTTTGATGCCAGCAACCGTCAAAAGCTTAAAACTCAGGATATAAAAGTCTTGCCTGAGCCATTAATGTTTAGCCTCGATGTAACTGAAATTCTCGCTAGGCTTGAGCGTCACCAAATCCCGACCATGGGTCGCATTGATGCGTTATTGCTGTGGCCGATAAACCGTGCGCAAAGCCTCGAGCTATTAACGTATTTTTGTCAGGTTTGCTTGCCTTCCTTTGGCCGCTTTCAAGATGCCATGACAGCGCAACATCCCGCCAAGTGGAGCTTGTACCATAGTCGGCTATCATTCAGCCTTAACAGTAAATTAATCAGCCCGTTAGAAGTCATCAATGCGGCTATCGACAGTTATCAAACAAATGCTGAAATTGATATCGCCCAAGTCGAGGGATTTGTGCGACAGATATTAGGTTGGCGAGAATACGTTCGCGGCATTTACTGGGCCAATATGCCGCAGTACGCCAGCACTAACGCGCTCGATGCCCATGGGACGCTGCCCGATTATTTTTGGCATGGCGACACTAAGATGAACTGCATGCGACAAGCGTTATCCCAATCATTAGATTTTGCCTACGCCCATCATATTCAGCGTTTAATGGTGATCGGCAATTTCTGTTTATTAACCGAAATCGAGCCAAATCAAGTCGATGAGTGGTATTTAGGCGTATATGTTGACGCCATCGAATGGGTTGAAATGCCCAACACTCGCGGCATGGCCTTGTTTGCCGACGGCGGTATTGTCGGTACAAAACCCTACGCAGCCAGCGGTTCCTACATCAATAAAATGAGTGATTACTGCAGCGGGTGTCATTACAAGATAAAAGAGCGCAGCGGCGCACTTGCCTGCCCGTTCAATAGCTTTTATTGGCGCTTTATGGACAAACACCGC
Source organism: Shewanella sp. N2AIL (assembly GCF_022690845.1). Taxonomy (NCBI): domain Bacteria; kingdom Pseudomonadati; phylum Pseudomonadota; class Gammaproteobacteria; order Alteromonadales; family Shewanellaceae; genus Shewanella; species Shewanella sp. N2AIL. Next base: position 3,687 of record NZ_JALBYT010000042.1, read on the forward strand.
GCTCGATTGTCGCAGAACCCAAGGATCGGCATGCTATACCAAACTTGGGACAAAATGGACGAGTCCGTAAGGCACGCCATATTAGCCACGGCCGAACACAATCTTGTTCATCTAAACCGTTTATAGCTGAACCATTAGCACTGAATGTTAGTGCTTAGCATTTGTACTGATTGTTAGTACTTAGCATTAGTGGGCCTAAGCGTGACTCTTGGATATAGAGAGTTTGATATGAAACGTTTGATATAGAGATTTGGATAGGGAGAATTTGCCATGAAAGTACTTCTCGTCGGTGGAAGTGGGGGGATTGGCAGAGCCATGGTTAAGCAAGTCCAAGAGGCATATCCCGACGCAACCGTGCACGCCACCTACAGGCATCATCTTCCACAAGACAGGCAGAATAATATCCAATGGCATCAGTTAGATGTGACCAATGAGGCCGAAATTAAACAGCTGAGTGAACAACTCACTGAATTAGATTGGCTGATTAACTGTGTCGGGATTTTGCACACCCAAGATAAAGGGCCAGAAAAAAGCCTACAGTCACTGGATATCGACTTTTTCCAGCACAATTTAACGCTCAATACCCTGCCCAGCGTCATGCTGGCGAAGCACTTCTGCCATGCCTTAAAACAAAGTGACTCGGCAAGATTTGCCGTGATATCGGCAAAAGTCGGCAGCATTACCGATAATAGATTAGGTGGCTGGTACAGCTATCGCGCCTCAAAAGCCGCGCTGAATATGTTTCTCAAAACACTGTCGATTGAGTGGCAACGGAACATGAAACACTGCGTGGTGTTATCCCTGCATCCGGGCACCACAGATACGCCATTATCTCAACCCTTTCAACAGAGTGTCCCCAAAGACAAACTGTTTACACCTGAGTATGTCGCCAACTGTTTGCTACCTATCATTGCTAATGCCACTCCGGTACAAACAGGGTGCTTTTTCGCCTACGATGGCACTGAGTTACCTTGGTGAAATAAGCTGAACAGTGAGTCAAGCCATAGCGACGCGGGCGGGCTCTTGCAACGTACATATTTCAAAGGCCATCTTTCAAATGGCCCTTGCAAAGTGCATTTTTCAAAATGAATCCGGCAAAGCGACGGATCTTTGCCCTTAAAAAAGGGTTATGCCCAAGAGTACCGCTAATCCTTAAATCTACCCACTTAAAAATCACCCACCTAGAAACACCCCGCTTAACCTCGCCAACAGTTCCAGCCTAAACCAATGAAAATTCATCAATAAAGCACTTTTTACAACTCACAAAGCCCGCCATTTGACTAGGCTAAATCGCTATTACCCAAAAGTCCTAATTCAAATTTAAAAGCACCTAAATGAATGCTGAAGATAGTTCCTTTGTACGATTGTTAACACTTTTACATTTAAATAACATCTAGAGTCATGCGGTTATTCACACTTTGCACAGAATAAAAATCTGAGAATTTCCGCCTGAGCAACAGCTCATTCTATTCGGCCATGGCAGAGGGATGCCGACGACCCTGTAGAAATTACAATAAAAAAACGCTCGCCCGAGCCAGTTAAGCAGTATGGCATTCCAACGTTAATGACAAACGGAAAAAGGATTTTAAGCATGATGCTAAACAAAAAACTGTCGCTACTCTTCATTGCTGTGTCGGCCACGTTAGGCACATCAGCATTTGCTGCTGATGTTGTCGATGTCGGCACACTCAGAAGCGCGTCTTCAAGCAATAACTTAGTGTCTCAGTTCAACTTAGACGCAGGTAGCCAACTCAAAGTCGAGAAAAAACTCGACCTAGGTCAAGGCAAGCAAAAGCAACGTTTACAACAATATTTCCATGACGTGCCTGTTTATGGTTTCTCTGTTGCAACGTCACAATCGAGCATGGGCTTCTACAGCGACATGTCTGGCCGCGTATTAAAAAATATTGAAAAGTCGGCTGATTTTGTCAAACCCACTTTAACGGCTAACAAAGCGTTAGACATTGCCATTCGTGGCAAGTCAGAGAAAGCTGTTGCCGGCCTAAAAGCTGAAAACAAACAAGCAAAATTATGGCTTTACCTGGATGATGCGGCTAAAACTCGCCTCGTTTATGTGACGTCTTTTGTGGTATATGGCGATGAGCCAAGCCGTCCATTCACTATGATTGACGCGCACTCAGGTGAAGTGCTCAAGCGTTGGGAAGGGATTAACCACGCCGCGAGCGGTACAGGTCCTGGCGGTAACATCAAGACTGGCCAATACGAATACGGTACGGATTTTTCTTACTTAGACGTTGAAGTGAGCGGTGACACCTGCACCATGAACTCACCTAACGTGAAAACCGTTAACTTAAACGGTGCCACATCAGGCGCAACAGCCTTCTCTTATACTTGCCCACGCAATACAGTTAAAGAGATCAACGGTGCTTACTCGCCATTAAACGATGCGCACTATTTTGGTAACGTGATCTACAACATGTATAGCGAGTGGTACAACACTGCGCCGTTAACTTTCCAATTAACCATGCGGGTTCACTACAGCAGCAACTATGAAAACGCCTTCTGGGACGGCAGTGCTATGACCTTCGGTGATGGCGCAACGACCTTCTATCCATTAGTGAGCTTAGATGTCTCGGCACACGAAGTGAGCCATGGTTTCACTGAGCAAAACTCAGGTCTGATTTACGATGCTCAATCTGGTGGCATGAACGAAGCCTTCTCAGATATGGCGGGTGAAGCTGCTGAATTTTACATGCACGGCACGAACGACTGGTTAGTCGGCGCAGATATCTTTAAAGGCAATGGCGCACTGCGTTACATGGCAGATCCAACCTTAGACGGTATCTCAATCGGCCATATCGACGATTACTATGATGGCATCGACGTACACCACAGTTCAGGTGTATTCAATAAAGCCTTCTACACACTCGCAAACTTACCGGGCTGGGATACACGCACTGCATTCCAAACATTTGTGGTCGCTAACCAATTATATTGGACAGCTGACAGCTTGTTCTGGCAAGGCGCTTGTGGCGTTAAATCTGCGGCGACTGACTTAGGCTTAAGTGCTGATGATGTGGTTACTGCGTTTGCCGCTGTGGGTATCACACCTTGTGAAACGCCACCACCACCGCCACCACCAGAAGCTACTGAACTCGCGAACGGTGTCGCTGTGACGGGTTTAGCGGGCGCATCTGGTAGCAAACAATACTACAAACTCGACGTAGCAAGCGGTGCAACCAACCTGAGCTTTAATATGTCAGGCGGCACGGGTGATGCGGACATGTATGTTAAATTCGGCCAAGCTCCTACCTCTAGTAGCTATGATTGCCGTCCATACAAAGCCGGTAATGCCGAAAGCTGCCCTATCGATCCAGCCCAAACGGGGACTTATTGGGTCATGGTCAGTGGCTATAGCAGCTACACAGGTGTGAGCCTAGTGGGTGCTTATGACGGTGGCGATGAGATACCAAACCAAGATCCAACAGCGGGCTTTACGGCAAGCTTTGCCAACGGTAACGGTAGCTTCACTAGCACCAGTACTGACAGCGATGGTGATGTCGTTGCATGGAGCTGGAGCTTCGGTGATGGCACAACTGCTTCAGGCGCAAGTGTAAATCATCAGTATGCTCAGTCAGGCAACTACACAGTGACACTGACAGTGACTGACAACGATGGCGCAACAGCAAGCACTTCTGAAGAATTTGCAGTTGAAGTGCCAGAAGTGGCGTTAGAAATGACAGTGAAAAACGCTAATAAATCTCGTCGCGGCAGCATTCGTGTTGCACTCGCATGGGAAGGCCATAACGCTGATGAGTACACTATCTTCCGTAACGGCGTTGCGGTAGGTACTTCAAGCAATTCATCGTTTATTGACCGTTTCACCGACCTAGCTGGCACTAGCTTCAGCTATAAAGTGTGTGAAACTAACGGCCCTTGCTCAAACGAAGAAACCGTTAACTTTTAATCGCATAAGATAATCGTATCGTGGCGCTAGCGTAAAATCCTAGCGCCAATTTATCGATAAACTTCTCGTTTCTTGTTAATGCCACTCAGCCTTTTTTGAGTGGCATTTTTTATGCTCAAATGCGGCGCACTAAGCCGGCCTCAATCCCGTTAGTATCCTTATTTCATGTGCTTGAGTCAGCTTCACTGGCCAGCATGCGAGAATAAAGCGTTACTTCAAATGGCCACTTTCACCCACAGGCTTCTTGAGTAACTTACGTTGTAAGGTGCGGCGATGCATCCCGAGTTGGCGGGCGGTAGCGGACACATTGCTTTAGTTGCTTTAGTTACTTCAAATGGCCACTTTCACCCACAGGTTTTTTGAGTAACTTACGTTGTAAGGTGCGACGATGCATCCCGAGTTGTCGGGCGGTGGCGGACACATTGCCTTAGTTACTTCAAATGGCCACTTTCACCCACAGGTTTTTTGAGTAACTTACGTTGTAAGGTGCGGCGATGCATTCCGAGTTGGCGGGCGGTGGCGGACACATTTCCTTGGTTAGCATTGAGCACTTGCTGAATATGTTCCCACTCCAAACGCTTAGGATTAAGGGGCGAGTCATCGACTTCATCTTCTTGAAGGGTATGAGAATGCCCTTCCATTTCCAGCGCGGCGAGCAAGGTTTGAGTATCGACAGGTTTAGCTAAATAATTGTCGGCGCCGAGGCGAATCGCTTCCACCGCAGTGGCAATACTGGCGTAGCCGGTGAGCAACACCATGGTCACCTTAGGCAGTAGATTACGTAGCGGCACAATTAACCCTAAGCCATTGGCTTCGGCAAGCTTCATGTCCAACAAAATGTGGCTAGGGCGAAACTCCCGCGCCACCAGCAGAGCATCGCTGGCATCATGGGTTAAGCGGCACTCAAAGCCGTGGCGCGTGAGCCGTCGGCCTAAAATACTCGCCAGAGAAAGGTCATCCTCGACGATTAACAAACGTTTCATGATCTGACTCCGTCAGCGGCCTTAGTCTTGGGCGATAACGATGCCGCTTTGTCCTTTAGAATCGTAAAGCGAATTTGTGCCACAGTACCGCCTTGGGGATGATTGGCCAGAATCAATTCTGCGCCCAAACGCTCTAGGCTGGCATGACTGAGTAGCAGCGCAACACCTAACCCCTTGGGACTCTCAATTAATAAGGTGCCCAATTGCGGCAATAAAGAGGGCGCGATACCAGGGCCATAATCACGGATCTGCAAATAGATTTGAGCTTCACTTGGCGCGATATCTAAGCTGATATCCACCTGCGGCGCACCTAGGGTTTCGACACTGGCGCGGGCGGCATTCTCAATCAAAGCCATGATCGCAGGCGTTAGACTCATATCGGTCAGAATGCTTTGTTCTGCCAACTGTTCAGGCGCACAGGTAAACAGCCAGTTCAGTTCGGTCTGCGGCATGAGCAGCAAGGTTTTCTGCTTTAAACCGTCCACCAGCTCAGCGATCTTTTGTGGCCGCTGGCGGCGATCGCGGATCGACTCCGTCGCTAATCGCAGCTCGGTGAGTGTATGTTCACAGCGGCCTAACGCAGTCTCCATCTCCACAATCGTTATCGAAGTGCCGCTCATATCTTCTTTGACTTCATCGAGTAACAACCTCAGGCTCGAAAGCGGTGTGGCCAATTGATGTGCCATCTGCGCCGATGCCGTACCTAGGGCCAAGAGTTGTTCCTGACGTAATTGTCCTTCGCGCATATAAGCTAGCTGCGCGTCTTGGCGGCGCATACGTTTAGTGATTAACGCCACGCTGGTTGTCATCACCAAAGCTGAAATCACAAAGTTAAACCACATGCCTAAATAGTGGGAGCTCATGTCCATACCGTGGTGCTGCATGGGGGATTCGGACACAGTAAAAATCATCAGGCTGTAGGCTAAGGTTGAAATAGCCGTCAGTGCCCAAGGCGACCAGATTGGCAAAGTCACAGCCGCAAGTGCAATCGGCAGCAGTAATAACGAGATAAACGCATTAGTCGCGCCGCCGGAAAAGTGCAGCCAAGAGATCCAAAACAGTGTGTCTAAACTGAGCGCGATAAAGAGGCCACGCTCCTTGGCAAACAAGGGCTTACGCAGTGCCAATGTGAGTGACAGGTATAACACCTCCAGCACTAACACATGCACTAACGGCTCCATTTGCAGGCTAAGACCAAAGGTATCGGCGGCAAACATGGTTAAGCCAATTTGCAGCAGCAATCCTAAGGTTCGCAGTAATGCGACTTGGTCGGCGGCCTGTAGACTGGTCCCTAAGATCTTAGCCATAGCGATTCCTACAGTGTGAGTCCGAGTGCGGCCAGTGCGCCACTCGATTGCGTTAATGCTTGGCGAGCGCCAGTGGCGAAATCAATGTCAGTACGAATACCGAGCGTCGCTAAACGTGCACAACTCAAGCTACAGTCCCTTGGCCGTTTGGCATTATCCGTAGGTGTCGACTCAGGCGTTAAGTGCGCCGTACTGAGTTGGAGAATATCCCCAAGAGTCAGTAGCATCTGATACTTAGTCATAGTCTCTGCGGCGCTAAAGTGATAAATCCCCTGCACGATAGGTGCTTCAATATGCTGTGCGATCATCTTGTCTATGGCTTTGGCAATATCGGCGGTCGAGGTTGGACTACGGACCGCCCAATGATCGACACCCTGAGCCCGACTTTCAATCAATTGGTTAACCAACACTAACACTGCCGACTCACTCAGCTTCTCTACTTGGCCGTAAAGGATTGGCAAGCGTAGCACGGCAAAATCAGCGCTCGTGTTGAGCACGATTTCTTCGCCCTTTAGCTTAGATTCACCATAAAAATTAACCGGATGAGTGGCGGCATCTTCGGCGTATTTAGGCTGAGTACCATCGAACACATAGTCGGTGGAGATATAGATAAGCCAAGCGTTATTGGCCTTGGCTGCCATAGCGAGGGCTTGGCTAGCAGTTAAGTTAAGTGCCAATGCCGCCTGCGGATTTTGCTCCGACACATCGGGGCGACGCTCGGCGGCGCAGTGCACTATGACTTGCGGTTGCTCGCTGGCGATAAATGCCTCGACAGCCAAAGGGGCAGTCAGATCGAGTTTATGCACTCGCTCACTTGCGCGGCTAAAACCTGTGGCCACAACCTCATGTCCCGTTAATTCAAGCTGTTTTACAACAGCTCGGCCGAGTAGCCCAGTCGCGCCAGTTACCATGATCTTAGCCATATTGCCCCATTCAGTTTCAACTCATGTGTATGGCTGACAATTCTAAAAGCTTTTCATATTCAACGCACTTGTTTACTCTTTTAAACCAAACTTACTTAGGGTTAACTCACTTGAGATTAACCTAAGCACCAATAGGCTGAATTTGAGTCCGACACTTCCTCTGATATTGGCAGGCCCTATGCTGCGCCACTGCGATGCCACCAATTTTACCTTGTGGTTTGTGAGTCGTAAGCCATTAACTGAGCTTACGTTGCGTCTAGGGGAACATGAGTTTCCGTTGCAGGATGCCGATGTGCACTATGTGCCGCTCGGGCAGCACGCCCATCAATATCTAATCATACTGTCGCGACCAGAGTTACTCACGCCTAATCGAGTCATGAGCTACCAAGTGTCCGCCGCCCAACATGGGGATATTTTTGCCGCTATCAGTCAGCTGAACTATGGCGATGCCTCATCGCCAAGTGTGCGTTTTACCCCAGAATTAACCCAAGTATTCCATGGTTCTTGCCGCAATCCGCATCACCACAGTGACGATGCGCTCGTCGCCGCCGATACCCATTTAGCCAAGAGAATCGACACGGGTGTAGCGGACGATCGCCCCGCACTTATCGTGATGAGTGGCGATCAAGTGTATATCGATGATGTTGCGGGACCTATGTTAAACGCCATAGGACAAGTCATTGACTTGCTTGGCCTTCAGCATGAGCAATTTGAAGGGGCGAACATAGCCAGTAGTGAAGCACTGCATTATCAGCCCGCCGATTTATATCAGCGCCATAAAAATCTGCTGCCGCACACTCAATATCCAGCAAAAACCGCGCTATGGCGTTGGTATCGCAATCATCCGATTTTCACTTCCTCCATCGCCGAGAATCATCTCGTCAGTCTGAATGAAATCATCGCCTTGTATTTACTCACTTGGTCGCCCGAGCTGTGGGAATTGGTCAATATACCCAAGGATGTCGATGGCTTAACACCCGCCAATAGCGCCCGCTGGCAAAATGAGTGGCAACACTTGCTCGGCTTTAAAGCTGGGCTGACGCAGGTGAGGCGCTTTATGGCGCACATTCCCGTTTATATGATGTTTGATGATCACGATGTTACCGACGACTGGAACCTGACCGCTAAATGGGAACTCGCAGCCTACGAGCATGCATTTTCAAAACGCATTATTGGTAATGCACTAATTGGCTATACCTTGTTCCAAGGACTTGGCAATGCACCCGATAAATTTGTTGATGAAATCCGCCCGCTGCTCGATGCTTTTTTTGCACAGCCACAGAGTGAAAGTCAGGATCTGCTCATCGACGAATTACTTAAATTTGAGCAATGGCATTACACCTTAGCGACCTCGCCCAAACTTGTGGTGCTCGATACCCGCACCCGCCGCTGGCGCAGTGAATCCAATCTCGCAAAACCTTCCGGCTTAATGGATTGGGAGGCGTTAATGGATTTGCAGCAAGAATTGCTCGGCCAGTCGAAGGTCATTATCGTCTCGCCTGCCCCTATGTTTGGGGTCAAACTGATTGAGGCTGTGCAGCGTACAGCCACGCTGATGGGCGCTTCTTTGTTGGTGGACGCCGAAAACTGGATGGCCCACCCCGGTGCCGCCAATGCACTACTGAGTATTTTTATGCACCGTAAAACCCCTGAGGAATTTGTGATCCTCTCCGGCGATGTGCATTACTCCTTTAGTTACGACATTAGTATTCGCTTTAGGCGCAGCAGTCCTAACATCTACCAAATCACCTGCAGCGGCATTAAAAATCACTTCCCCGAGAAGTTGTTACCGATTTTCGATAAACTCAACGGTTGGTTTTACGGCCACTTTTCGCCACTGAATTTACTGACAAAACGAAAACGTATGTCGCTGCGCGGTAGACGACCGAATGGTGCACCAAGCAAACGTTTAGTGAATAAAAGCGGTATTGGGATTTTGGAACTTGCGGATGATGGTGCGCCAACAAAAATTGCTGTTTTACATGGTGATATGAGCGAAACCTTGTTCGAACCTCCCAAACAGGAATAACAAATTAAACGGGTTTATTATGTTTAACCGTCTCAGGCTGAGTGGCGCCCGAACCCGAATCCAGCGGTGGAATATTTTTAGATAATACCTCATCGGTTTCGACTTTCTTCGGCTGTACTTGATTGAAAATCAACGCCTCTGACTGCGGCTTACCTGCTGATATCTCATGTACCATTTGATCCCAAATCACCTTCGAGTCTTGGTCCACATCATCAGCCTCAACGGCCGATGCAGCAGACGAGCTCGGTTTCTTCGGTTCAATCACCGCAGCCCCCTTACGGATTTCAGCGGCAATATCCTTCAAATAAGGTTGTTTCGTCCAGTCGCCAACAAACATGGCTGCCACTAATACCGCAGCGCAAAGTAAGATAGAGATCATCGCAGATTTGGTCATAATGGACTTCCTTCAAACAATCGTAATATGGCTCCCTATGGCAGAGACTCAGATACTGCAGCTTGTATTCATACCATCACAGGGCCAAGCGCACAATTGCACCCGATCATTTCCTTCAAGCAGACTGGAAATAATGCTTTCCGCTGACTAAAACGCAAAACCCTCACATTGCACGTCGTGATGGATCCCGCTCACAGGATCGATAAAACGTAAACGCTGTGCCATCAATTTTAGGGGGGCCTCAAATTTATCCGCTCCTTTGGGTAATAAGCTTGGATAAAATCTGTCGTTTAACAGTGGCATACCTAAGCTTTGCATATGCACCCGCAACTGGTGAGTTTTGCCGGTAATTGGGCTCAGGTGGAACAAACCAAGATCGTCTTTTATGGCCACTAGGCTGATTTCGGAATGGGTATTCGCCTCACCTTCAACGATTTTCATGGTAAAACTCGGATCGCTCGGCTGCATGCGGTTTTTTACCGTCCAATGCAGGGGCAAAGTTAAGTTTCCCTGTTGATATTGTTCAATAATATCAGGTGTCAGCTTGGCAATCGCTTGATAGTCTTTACGAATAGCATCGTCGATAAATAATTGATGATAAAGGGCGCGGGTTTCGGGCGCGACTGTCATCAAGATCACCCCTGCGGTTTCACGGTCAAGCCTATGAGCAGGCGCGATAGTGTCTATGCCGGTGCGTAATCTCAGTCTATGTACCAGACATTCGTTCACATAATTACCGCTTGGGGTCACAGGTAAAAAGTGTGGCTTATAGGCCAAAATGACATTGTCATCTTGGAATAGGATCTGTTCTTCAAAGGGGATTTTCGCTTCGACCGGCACTTCACGGTAGTAATACACCCGTGCCGCAGGACGATATTCGGTGTCCATGGCGATCAAACTGCCATCGCGCCAATGCACTTTTCCATCGAGGATCCGCTGACGCCACACATCTTCACCTATGCGGGCAAAATGCTGCGCGAGAAAGGCAAACACTGTGGGTATATCTGTGACATTCACAGGGAGCACTATGTAAGAAGGTTGGGCGGCGCGGGCAGATGCTGTCATATCACAAAAAAAGCGGCTATAGAAAGCCGCTATTCTAGCCTTTTTGTGGTTTTTCAGTCCACATGGGACTTGATAAGTTGCAGCACGAAGTCCAAGGTTTTGTGGCAATCTGGCTGATTCACTAACACGAGTTTGTCTTTATTATACATGGGCAAAACCTCGAGCCAGCGCTGGCTTACCCATGCAGCATCTTCTAAATGCACTTGGGAATAGAGCTCAAACAGATCGGGATTCACCTCATAAAATTGCTCTAATGCAGCGCTTATCAGCTCAAATTCACCTTTAATCGGCTCTTCTTGCCAGTTACGGCAGGGTAAAGTGCGCGCCATCCACAGCTTATCTTTGGCCTGCGCCGCCGAGAGGATGCTGACGCGCTGGCGCCCTTCGAGCACTATGCTGAGTGAATCGTCTTCTAGCTGATTAAAATCGATAATGTCGCACTGGGTAGCGGTGGGATAACAGGGCGGACTGCCGCGGGGTCTGATAGTGGCAAAGGCGAGCGCATATTTTCCTTTAAAGACATCGGCCACCATGCGCAGATGACCGGGGTCGACCACACGAACCTCTACCCGTCCCTGTGGCAACAACAAGGCATCGCGCATGAGTAACGCCATTTCTCGTGTTTGCATAGCAACCTCCAGCCCCTCAAAAAGAAGGAAACGAATATCAATGCATTCGTATTCCCTATTACCTTAGAGTGTAGCAGGTGGAATAATTTCCTTCCTGAAGCCGTTGAGTGCAAAAAATAAATTGGCGACCCAACTAGGCTAAATCAGGGCATTTCAAACCAGCCATTTTAAAGCCCGTTTTCTGGACCACCTCACTTAAAACTAAAAGCGCTCTAGTCGCTCCAGCACATTTCCCTTAGCAACAACCTCGGCAAACTCCTCCGCCAGACGTTCACTCAAGGCCACCGATGTTCGCCAGTATTGCATCCGCTGCGCCGTATCCAGTTGTTTAAAATCTTCGCGGTCGGGGATTTTGCCAAAGGGCAATGAAGCCACAAATTCGGCCGTTGGCGCCAACACGAGTGCATTGTGATAATTGGCTCGACCTTGGCGCCACTTCAAGGATTTATCGAACCATCCTGGGCTGATTGTCGGATAGAAATGCGGATACAGCGTCAAGCCAGTTGCGTGGGATAAAGGTAAGTCGAAGTGATAGTCGGTAATGCCGCCATCGTAATATTGCCCATCGGCAACGCCCTCAATTTGCGGCACTGGGGCTAGCAACAACGGAATCGACCCCGTTGCTAACATCACAGCATCGACATTGGCCTCGGTTAATTCGGCCTGCCGACTGGGTAAATCATTGAGTTGCAAAAAGGGGGATGCTACAGCTTGTTGACTAAAGACCACACGTTCAAAATGCCAGCCTAAACTTCGGCGGCTCAATAAGTTAGTCGCCGCCGTCATCGCCAATCCGGCAGCGAGAGGTAACTTAGCCGTTAAACGATTTAAATGTTTGCCGCGGCACACTACTAAATGACTGTGGATATGAGCGTTATTGACGATCTCACTACCACCACTGGCGCCTAAAATCCCCTGCACTACGCCTTTAACTTGCGCACTGACTTCCTGCGGGGTTGGCATGCTGTCGTAACGCTGACCAATATAAAAATCCTCTAAGCGACCATAGGCTGCGAGGGGATCTTGCTGCGCCAAACACGCTAAACGCCACGCCCCAGAAGACGCGCCGAGTGTATAAAGCGGTGTTTGTCTGGCTTTGAAAAACTCAGAAAACAGATACTTATCTAACCCAGCGATACCAAGCCATTTGGGTCCACCAGAGGCGGCAAGTAGCTGGGTAAAATGTTCAGATTTAAGACCTTGTTCTGCCAAGGTATTAAATGCCGTTGCTCCCGCGAGAAATCGTAACGCTGACAAATCTGTGTTCCTTCAAATCAATGCCATTAAAGCGAAATAACGCATTAAACCACGATGGCGCACGTCAATAAACAATTCATATCATTGACTTAACTCGCTCGCCATAAATATATAGCGAGCGAGTTAAGTCTTCAAAACACCCAAAGCACATCTGCCGATAACAAGGTTTCATCCATATATTCAACTGCATTTTAAACATTAACTAGAACACTCGGCTCTGAGTTAGCACATTTATGTCTAGATGTAACAATTGTTACAGTGATAACCTTCTCCACATTGAATTGTTACGTTATCTTTAATCTGCACTCTTAAGTTCGAGTATCGGGTTACAAACATCATTGAGAGGTTTTTATGCGTCTAGGGATTATCGCATTGGCAGTGTCATCCACACTGGCCATTCCAGCTGTTCAAGCCGAAGAACTACAGCCTGGCTTCGAGAAAATCGAGATCATAGGTTCACGCATAGCACTGCGCACGGCAACTGACAGTGTTGCCCCTGTAGACATTATCACTGCCGAGCAGCTCGAATCGACCGGCATGACTGAAACCGCTAAAGCACTGCAATTTGCCGCTCCAAGCTACAGCTTCCCATTCTCCTCAGTGACTGACGGTTCAGATGCGGTGCGCCCCGCGAGTTTGCGCGGCCTGTCACCCGACCACACCTTAGTACTCGTTAACGGCAAACGTCGTCACGGCTCAGCGCTAGTGCATTTAAGTGGCACTGTGGGTAAAGGTTCATCTAACGTCGACTTAAACGCTATCCCTATGACAGCTATTAAGCGTATCGAAATTCTGCGTGATGGTGCCTCGGCACAATACGGATCGGATGCAATTGCCGGCGTCATCAACGTGGTACTAAAGGACAGCGATCAAGGTGGTAGCCTCTCGGCTCAAGCAGGACAAACCTACATAGGTGATGGTGAGCAATGGCGTGTGGGTGTAAACCACGGCATCAGCTTAAGTGACGATGGCTTTGTGAATGTCTCACTAGAAGCCCATCATAAAGACAGCACTAACCGCGCCGGATTAGATGAGCGTAAACAATATAATGATTTACCCGATGGATCAGCCGATCCCCGCGAAGCCACATTCAACCGTAAGAGCCACCAGGTCGGCGATGCCGAATATGACAACTTAGGTCTATTTATCAACGCTGCCCAGCCCATCACAAAAGATGGCAAACTCTATGCGTTTGGTGGCATCAGCCAACGTGAGACTAAGTCAGGCGCCTTTTACCGCCGCGCACTCGACGCCCGTAACTTAACTGAAATCTATCCAGACGGTTTCTTACCACAAATCAATCCTAAAATTATCGATGCTTCCTTAGTGCTGGGGTATGAATTCAGCCTAGGCGAGTGGAATATCGATACTTCGGCTGGCCATGGCGAAAACTCGTTTAACTACAATATTGTTAATACCTTAAACGCCTCTTTAGGCCCAGATAGCCCAACCGAGTTTGACGCGGGCACACTCACGACCCGTGAAACCAATCTTAATATTGATGCTTCGCGCTACTTTGCCTTTGCCAATGACTCTGAAATCCTGTTTGCGACGGGTGTGTCGTGGCGCCAAAACGGCTATCAAATTGAAGCCGGCGAAACGGGTTCATACATCAATGGCGGTTACGACAACCGCGCTGCAGGCAGCCAAGGTTTCACTGGTTTTACCCCTGAGTCGCAAGTGGATGAAACCCGTGACAATACTGGCGTTTATATGGAACTCGAAAACCAGTTAACCAATGAGTTTTACTGGGCGGCGGCGCTGCGTTATGAAAACTATTCTGACTTTGGTGGCAACACCAGTTGGAAGTTAGCGGGCCGTTACGACTTCACCGAAAACTTAGCCCTGCGCGGTACGATCAACACAGGCTTTAGAGCGCCGAGCGTACAACAACTGTACTTCAGCAATATCTCGACGCTGTTTAATCCCGACCCTGTAACTGGTCAGCTGGTGCCTATTGAGTCAGGCACTTTTAACACCCTATCGCCAGTGACCAAAGCACTGGGTATTAATGAGTTAGATCCCGAATTATCCCAATCATTTAGCTTAGGCTTGGTGTACACCAATGACACAGGCTTAGCACTGACATTAGATGCATATCAAATCTCCATCGATGATCGCATTATTCTGTCGAGCTCAGTGACGCCAGATGATTCGCCCGCCGTAGCGGCAGCGCTGGCGGGCACCAATGCAGAATCGGCGCGCTTCTTTATCAACGCCGTCGATACCCGTACCCGTGGCGTTGACCTTGTAGTGAGCCAAGATTTTGATATCGGCTCATGGGGTGATTTACGGGCTAACTTAGCCTATGCCTACAATAAGACTGAAATCCAAGATATTAATTTCCCAGAGATTTTAGACGGACTCGGCCCTAAACTATTCGATAGCATTGAACAAACTCGCATGACCTCGGCGACACCGCATAACACAGGTAACTTGGGCTTGACCCATGAGCTAGGCGACTTTAAGACCAATATTCGCCTCAGCTATTTTGGTGATTACACTGTCGGCTATTCAACGGGCGATGTGAATTACAGCGATCAATGGGTGATGGATCTGTCGGTGAGATACGCGGCAACCGATGCGCTAAGTTTCACCGCTGGGGTACAAAACCTGTTTGATGTGTATCCAGAAAAACGCCCTGATGACAATAACTTCGGAGGCATCTTCGTCTACCCATTAACCAACACCCCGTTTGGTTTTAATGGTGGCTACTACTTCTTAGAAGCTAAATACACTTACTAAGCGAGTCTTAGCGGACAAAGTGACACTTGATATAAAAACAGGCCATGCAATGGCCTGTTTTTTATGTCTAAAGCTTATGTCCTAACGGCGACTATCTGATTATAATCTTTACAATTCACTCATTCACATCCGCCATGTCGAGTAACCGATGATCGTCGATACCTTAGCAAACCGCCATATTTATCAATCCCTAAGCCCTCGGCTTGCCACAGCACTAGAACATCTTGCCACCACAGACTTTAGTCAGCTGCCCGTGGGCAATTATCCCCTCGATGGCGACAACATTTTTGTGATAGTCAACGACTACCACACTAAGCATAAATCGACAGAACCCTTTGAAGTACATCAAAAATATATCGATGTGCAATATGTGTTCAGCGGTGAAGAAGAATTTGGTTACTTGCCACTAGCGGGCCAAACACCCTCAAAACCCTATTTTGACAAACACGATTACGCCGAGTTTGATTACGAGGTAAACAAAGCCAATGCCTCTTTTGTGCAACTCAAAGCGGGTATGTTTGCGCTATTTTTCCCCGGTGACATGCATATGCCTGGCACGGGCGATATCGCCACTGCAGTGCGTAAAGTCGTGATAAAAGTAAAGATCTAACCCTTAAGCAATCTTTGTCGAACCTCAGCTCGGGATTTTTAGCGTTATAGCGTCTTAAGCGCGCAGTGATATGCGCTTTGGCTATTTCCGATCCGAGCCAAATATTGCTAAAATTGCCACAAATTTAAAGGAGAGTCCCTGAAATGCCTATTTACGTTGTCGGTCACAAGATCCCCGATTCTGATTCAATCTGCGGTGCTATCGCGTTAGCCTATTTAAAAAACCAAATCGGTGAAGAAGCCATTGCCGCACGTTTAGGTGAATTGTCACCCGAAACCGCTTTTATTCTGGAACGTTTCGGCTTCGATGCACCGGAATACAAAACCAGCTACGCTGGCGAGCAAGTGTATATCGTTGACCATTCAGAACTGACTCAAGCACCGGATGATATCGCCCAAGCGACCATCGTCGGGATTGTCGATCACCACAAGCTTGGCGATCTGACCACAGATACCCCGTTAGAATGCTGGATCCGCCCAGTGGGGTGCAGCAACACAGTGATCAAGATGATGTTCGACTTTTACCAAGTCGCTATCCCTAAAAATATCGCTGGCATCATGATGTGCGCCATTCTGAGCGATACCGTGATTTTCAAATCACCGACTTGTACCACTGCCGATATTCGTTGCGTTGAAGCCTTAGCTGAAATCGCTGGCGTTGAAGATTTCAAAGAACTGGGCATGGAAATGTTCAAAGTGAAATCAGCCGTACAAGGCACGCCAGCACGCGACCTCGTTATGCGTGACTTTAAAGACTTCAACATGAACGGTAACTTAGTCGGTATCGGCCAGTTAGAAGTCATAGACCTGTCAGTATTTGACGATATCAAGGCCGAATTAGAAGCCGATATCAAAGCACTGAAAGTGGAAGGCAATCGCCACAGCGTATTGTTACTGCTGACTGACATCATGAAAGAAGGCTCAGAGCTGTTAATCGTGTCTGATGATAGCGACCTGACCCAACGCGCCTACGGAAAAGATACCGTCGATGGCAAAGTCTGGTTAGACGGTGTATTAAGCCGTAAGAAACAAGTCGTTCCACAGCTACAAGCGGCATTCGCATAGTCGTTTATCGTCGCGACGGTAGTACTAATATTAAGGCCGAACTGAGTTCGGCCTTTTTTATATTTCAGGTAAAAGCTAATAACCCCTGCGTTACACTTATTTCACCGCCGCTAACTAAAACTGGCATGAAACTTTGCTCATAAATCTATCCAGCCAGAGAAGTTGGCTAGTATGATGGGCTAATTGTCCCACTGATTCGATCACTTTCATCCATGCCAGAAGCGCTACAACATATCATCACCGAACTCACCCCTTGGCTGCAGCAATACGGCTATGTGCTGCTATTTATCGCGATTGCTGTCGAGGGTTTTGGCATTCCAGCGCCGGGGCAATCCTTATTGATTGTCGCCAGTTTATTAGCTGCTGCAGGGCAAATGTCACTGCCATTGGTGTTGATCGTCGCAGCTTGCGCTGCACTCTGCGGTAACAGCTTGGGATATTTTATCGGTTGGCGCTTTGGTGATGTGTTGCTTAAGAAGGGCTGGATAAAACCGCAATTGGAAGACAAAATCCATGGCGTTATTGGCCAATATGGCATTGCCGCTTTAGTGCTGAGTCGTTTTGTTGAGGGATTAAAACAATTTATGTTTATCGGCTGTGGCTTGGCTAAAATGCCGCTAAAGCAATTTGTAATAGGTAATGCCCTAGCCACCAGCATTTGGGTGGCACTTTTTGGGTTAGGCCCAGTGTTAATCCGCGATGAAATTGCTCCTATGCTGGCATTTTACCACCAGCACAAATACCCCACATGGGCCATTGTCAGCCTAATACTCGCCGCGCTAATCACCTACACTTGGCGCAGGTGGCAAACAAAAAATCCGCAGTAAGCGATTTAGGATCTATTCTTCCGATTCCTTTTGGATTATTTCTATCACCTTATGAGCATTAACAAAATGATCTAAGCGATGAGTTTGAATCCACCAAGTCGCCGCTTCCATAAGCAACTCTGGATTATCATTCTTGTTCGCAAAGAAGGCGTAAAATGAGACACCGACATTATCGCCTTTAGTCTCAATTTTTTTATGACAAACCGTGATGATTTTTGCTCTTAACTCAGCTCTCATATTGACTCACAAAGTATATTGGCCAGCTTATTATTTCCAATGACATACAACACTTGATGTATATGCCTATTGCTTTCTAAGCTCAGCCAATTTTGGTTTCAAGAAAATGCCCTGAGGGCTGTGCATAGCAAGTAACATCACTAGCTGAATTCGACATGCTTCTCAGCACTACCGATCACTTTATGCCTTCAGTCTCAACCTTAGGTTGAGGCTCTGCGCCGTCATTTGGCTTGGCCTCTGGTTTTGATTCTAGTTCTGGCGCTTTGATTGGCGCGGGCGGTGCCTCAGTAACGGCAGACTTAGCTTGTTCCTGTGATACGTTTGGCTCCTGCAATGGTGCGTTGACCTCAGGCGTCGGTGAATCTTGTTCTTCAGGCAAAGGCTCGACAATCATCACCGGCTCTTGTGGCACAGGCGCTTCACCTTGTGTGGACGTTGCAGCTTCTGACTCTGGGGCTAAAGTACCGAGATCTTGGTTGGCGGGACTTTCCACCGCATGTTTAGGTAATTGATTTCGATACAAATCAATCATAGTCATCACTTCAGACAAGGCTTTAGCATGATCCGGCGTCAGAATACCATTGTGTCCTGAGACGATTTCATCCGACACCGCCAGCACCCACACAGCCTGCATATTGGCATCGGGACAGGTTTGCACACTGCGACGGGCCTGCAGACGAGCACGAATTTTCCAGCCAGAATGGGGCAAGGTCATCATACAGCCAGGGATTTGATCGTGCGCCATCAAAGCCGACGGCATCTTCATTGGCGTAGTGCAATTGCCACCTGAGCATTTGTCGATATCGTGGGTAATAGCCCAAGAATTACCAACGGCGCGCTCGCCATCCTTGATGTAATTGAAGGCTTCTTTCACCGCAAAATCGCCCTTCGACTGCAATACCACCATACTCGGCTTTTGCCTATCTAAGCTCACCAAGGTATCGAGTGGCTGGTATTCCTTCGCGGGCACGGCAGGATTTAACAGTAAGAATAAATTGGGATTATCCTGCTGATGATCGATAGCAGCCTTGATGCGATCTTTACTGGCATGCAAAACAACCGCACCGCCAAGACTATGACCAATTACGGTATAACGCAGCAGTTTATGCTCTGTCACTAAGCCATCGAGCTTATCCAACAATTGGGATAAACCTAATTGACCTATGCGTTTAGCAACCCGTTTACGCTGTAAAATGGTGGGGAAATCTAAGGGTTCAATCCAGCTTTTCGCATCATCTGAGCCATCGAGCCAAAAGGGATCGTATTTATCGCCGCGCCAGCCAATATATAAACCCAATAAGTTGCGCTGCGTATCGGACGCCGCCATCTGCTGATAAAACTGCTCGAAGGCGATAAAGTTTTCATCTTTAGGCTCTGCACTGTGGTGCCAGCCGTGGACAAAGATCAATAATTCAGGGATTTGAGCAGGCTCTGGCTGGGATATGCGCGCCTCTAGACCTTGCCATTGCCTTTCGTCATGGGGCTGGCCTTGATCGTTAAACTCAATCACATGGAAGTTTTGCTTCGCGATATCTGGGCCGGGAATGTGGTAAGCCTGATCTGGAATAAAAGGGAGTAAGACACAAAGCAACAACAACATTAAAAACAGTAACTTGTACTGGGTAAACTTTTTCAGGCTCATTTATAACAACATAATTAACGGCCAAGCTAGGCCAAAATAGACGTGCTGAAAGGGGCTAACAGCAAAAGTGCCGAAATTATACGCTAACCCCATTGACCCAGCTAGTGCCTAAATCGCTTTTCACCACAGCTTATGAGCTGATTTAACGCCAGGTATCAGGCAGCGTAACTTGGCTCCACAGCTCTTTACATAGCGGCTGACTATCGTGCCAATCGCCGCCATCAATCCATTTAACCAGCGCATCCCCAACCTGAGGATAGGCAATCGGATTAGGTGATGCGGTTTTCAACCAGCGCTTAACCACATTCACATCGAGACTCATCATGCTGTCTGCGGCCGCCAAGAGTTGCAGCGCCGCCACATTCGATAATTGCTCAAACTGGCCAATCAGTGGTTTCACTAACAACTTTTTACCTAAGGTTAATGCTTCGCTGGCAAGCTCAAAGCCCGCATTGCCGATAACACCACCGCAGCTGGCAAGATGTTGCTTAAAGCCCTCACGATTAAAGCCGTGCCACTTAATGTGTTCCGCAACTTGTCCCTTAGGCTGTTGGCTGTGATACACCAAAAACTGATAATCACTGAAATGCGACAGGAAACGAGCAATCACATCCGCATCCTCAAATGGCAAATACACTAAGATTTGATGCGTGTGTTCGAATGGGCTGGCATCCACTTCGACAAAAGGCGGCAAGATAGGAAAACCAAAGTGGTGCCAATGACAACCCAGCGCCACATCCACAGGGGCAAAGTTATTGAGCAGCATTTCATTAAACCAAGTACTACCGAGTTTTGGCACAGGATGAGTCAACGCCGCCTGATGGCTAATGCCAATGGATGGCACGCCTTGGCGCCGCGCCGCCCAAGCCGATACCGGCTCAAAGTCGTTGAGCACGAGATCGTAGCAACTGAGATCTAAGGCTTTAATATCTTTAAATAACGACAATGACAGATTCTGCCGAACCGTTTGCGGCACATTCACGCGCCCAGAGTGAGTCGCAAACGTCATGCCCGCTTGTACGCGATAATCGCCAAAGCATTCCATATCGAAAAACTGATCAGGCTTACGCCCCGAAAATAAAAAGTCCACTTCAATATTTTGTTTCATCAGTGCTTTAGCCATGACGCGTGCACGACTTAAGTGGCCATTCCCTGTGCCTTGAACTCCGTAGAGTATTCGCATTACGTATCCTTAAACTGATGAGTGAAGGAGAATTCCAACTAATGAGATGAAATGATTAACGTGCGCTTGCTTGAATTAAATCACCGGATGAA
This sequence comes from Shewanella sp. N2AIL, assembly GCF_022690845.1. NCBI lineage: Bacteria > Pseudomonadati > Pseudomonadota > Gammaproteobacteria > Alteromonadales > Shewanellaceae > Shewanella > Shewanella sp. N2AIL. Next base: position 24,602 of record NZ_JALBYT010000042.1, read on the forward strand.
CCAGTAATACCGCTCCGCTCCCCAATGAGGCTCCCGCCAAAATATCTAAGGGATAATGCACGCCGAGTGCGATACGTGAGCCCCCTATGCTAAAAGCCCATAAAAACGCGATAGGAGCCGCTGCGGGGTAAACTTGCGCCACACTCATTGCCATCACAAAGGCGGCGGCCGTATGACCCGACGGTAAACTGAAGCGATCAGATGGCTCAAAGCCACTCTCAAATCCCACAAGCGCATGGCAGGGTCGTGTACGGCGAATGCTATTTTTCAACAGTAAATACAGCGGTAACTCCACCAAAAAACTCGCTAACATCAAGTTGAATAAGGCCTGCCCTTGAGCGTGTGTCAACATCAAGCCCACTGACAAATATAAATACACATGCCCATCACCACTCGCCGATACCCGCTTTGCATGGGCATATAAACCATGGCGTTGGGTGAAACTCACGATATGGCAAAACATTCGCTTATCTAAGTCTGCAACGTAACTCAACATAAAACAGGCTCCTTGCTGGCATGCCAGCGAGTTTTACTGCGATGTTAATCTGTGCATTCTCTCGACGACGCTTAGAGTACTTGGTATCAAGCTACCGACTCACCAAGGCCCTACTCACGATTGAATTTGTTATTTACTGTTTGCTGGCTAATTTACGGTTTGCTAATGGTCAAGCCCGAATCGAATTAGCTAAAGCACTATTAGATAACTTGAGACTAAGAAAGACCTGTGACGGCTAAGTGACATCTGCTCGAAGGTTTTATGACAAGAAGCATGGCTGGGGCTTTGATCTAGAAGGATTCTAGGGACGTTATGCTGGAGCTAAGGGATTTTTTCAGGAATAGCGATAGGGCTGAGACAGGATATTGTGTTGCTCTAAATGTGAATCCCAAGAGCAACACAATCAAATAAACTTAGGCTGCGGCGGGAGTATTCGCCTTAGCGCGGTAAATTTTAGTCAAATGGTAAATATTAATACAAGCAACAAACGCATTCATGCCAGCCACAGGCCAAGCAGAAATAAACACCCCATAAACAACAAATAGGGTACATCCCACAAAATTCAACCATCGCAACCAAATGATATTCTTCATCATTAGAGAGATCGCCACCATTACAGAGGCAAAATAACCAATAATTTCAATCGTATTTACAGCTTCCATAGGCACCTCTCGAAGGCCCTCTACCGTCCATAAGCGTAACGGGGGGGCCATGCCCCTAAAGCAAATTAAGTTAAGTAAGTTAATTTAAACTTGGGATATAATACCAAAGCATGCAACAGAGTTGTAATAAAAAACCGTCATTTAATGACTAACATCAAGTTTTACCGCATAAGCTCTAAAGTACGACGAAACTTTACTACAGATGTGTTAACGGCCCAGTGGCAACAATACCGTGATTGATAACACTTTTCTTTTCAATAATCCCTTTTATACTGGCGTAAACTCGCTAAACTGTACGCAACGCGGATCAATAGGAGTGTAAATATGGAATACAACACCTCAGAATTATGTGACATGTACTTAGATGTCGTAGATGTAGTCGAGCCCATGTTCAGTAACTACGGTGGTTGTAGCTCTTTTGGCGGTTCTATTAGCACCATCAAGTGCTTTGAAGACAACGGCCTAATCACCGAAGTCCTACAAGAGGATGGTCAAGGTAAAGTCTTACTCGTTGATGGCGGTGGCTCATTACGCCGTGCGCTGATCGATGGTGCTATCGCTGAACTTGCGGTTAGCAACAACTGGGAAGGCATTATCGTTTACGGTTCTGTACGCGATGTGGATGCATTGGAAGAGTTAGACATTGGTATTCAAGCCCTTGCCTCAATTCCAGTGGGTGCTGATGGCAATTCAGTGGGCGAAGTGGAAATTCCGGTCAATTTTGGCGGTGTGACCTTCTTACCCGGCGATCACATTTATGCTGATAACACAGGTGTGATTTTATCACCTGAACCACTCGACATTGAGTAATCTCACTGTTCAGCCAAGAAAGCCAGCTAAGCTGGCTTTTTTATTCACTATTTTCAGCGTTTCCCCATTGAATCCTCGCGCCACACTGGCCACAATAGCTCGACTCCGGCCGAATAAGAATATCAATCTATGCCTGAATTTATTCCCTTTACCCATACAGATATTGCCTCATTAGTCAGCCCAAGAACCGGCGAAACTAAATTAGGCCAATGCGTCCATCTGGCTAATCACGAACATACGTTAGAGACCATACTCGCCACTGCCAAAGCCCACGGGGCAAGCTTCGCCATTTTCGGCGTCGGTGAAGATATCGGCCCACGCGCCAATTTGGGCCGCGGCGGCGCGACCGATGCGTTCACAACCAGCATGCGCCAATGGCTTAATCTGCAATCTAATCGCTTTCTTTCTGGTGCCGAATGCCTAGTGTTAGGCCAAGTTAATACTGCCGATCTGCAGCAACAAACCGCGAGCAATACAACAGATAATACCGACGTCACCTTAGATAAATTACGCGATGCGGTGGAGCAGTTAGATGAGCGCGTGATCCGCATCGTCAGTGCGATTTTAAAGGCGGGCTTAGAACCCATACTCATCGGTGGCGGCCACAACAATGCCTATGGTCTATTGATGGCAACCTACAGCCATTATCAGCGCCAAGTTGCGGCGGTGAATCTTGACCCTCATTCGGATTTTCGCCTACTCGAAGGCCGCCACAGCGGCAATGGTTTTAGCTATGCGGCCGATCGAGGTGCCTTAGGTTATTACCATGTATTGGGTTTACACGAGTTAAAAAACAGCGAAGTAAACTTAAGCCAACTTACTGAATTTGGCGGCACTTGGCATAGTTTTCAACAAATTTGGATTCGCCGCGAAATCCGCCTCAGCCAAGCCTTGCTTGAGATCGCCGCCAAACTGAATGACTCAGGTTTGCCCGTAGGACTTGAGCTCGACGTCGATGCTATCGCTAAAATGCCCAGTAGCGCCTCAACGGCAGCGGGGGTACCGCTGCTCGATGCGGCGCATTATGTCAGTTACATCGCCCGCCACTGCCCTTGCGCATATTTGCATTTAGCCGAGGCCGCGCCAAGTTGCCACGAAGCGGGAATTGAAGCTGGATTTAGGGATGTTGGCCAAAGCCTCAGCGAGCTTATCTACGCTTATGTGCAGGCTCGAATACAGTTTTTGGCGCAATGAGCGCCATCAGTTATAGCCAACTGGGCGCTAAGCTATTCACCAAATCCTGATATTGTGGTCTAATGCCAGTCCATTTTACGTGGTCGACAAGCACTTAATCCTACGACTGTTAGGGTGTGCCTCAAGCTAAGGCATTGCAGTTAGTTTACTAGCTCGATCACAGAGTGATAGATCAAAGATTCAGCAAATGCAGGCGATGGCTTACACTCGCAACTAATACATTGCAAAACAATAGGAACACATTGATGTCTGAGGGCGAATCTAAAAGTACCCACTTTGGTTACAAAACCGTAGAGGCCGATAAAAAGGCCGAACTCGTTGCCGGCGTGTTTCATTCTGTTGCCGCTAAGTACGACATAATGAACGATGTGATGTCCTTCGGCATTCACCGTTTTTGGAAGCGTTACACCATTGAAGTATCTGGCGCACGCCCTGGCATGAAAGTGCTCGATTTGGCTGGCGGCACCGGCGACTTAACCGCAAAATTCTCTCACTTAGTGGGCGATAAAGGTGAAGTGGTTTTAGCTGACATTAACGATTCCATGTTGAAAGTCGGTCGCACTAAGTTACGCGACAAGGGCATAGTCAACAATGTCAGTTATGTGCAAGCCAACGCCGAAGCACTGCCGTTTCCCGACAACCACTTCGACATCATTACCATCGCCTTTGGTCTGCGTAACGTGACCGATAAAGATGCGGCGCTGCGTTCGATGAATCGCGTGCTTAAACCAGGTGGCAAGTTATTAGTGCTAGAGTTTTCTAAGCCTCAGCATGAAATTATGCGCAAAGTGTATGATTTATATAGCTTCAAAGTCTTACCTAAGATGGGCGAGCTCATAACTAAAGATGCCGACAGCTATGAATATCTGGCTGAATCGATTCGTATGCATCCAGATCAAGACACATTAAAGCAAATGATGGTAGATGCAGGCTTTGAACAAGTCGACTACACCAACATGACCGACGGCATTGTCGCATTGCACCGCGGTTATAAATTCTAATGATGCCGCAAGAAGTTGTGCTGCTTGTCTGCGCCGCAATTGAAACGGGCCTGAAAAAACTTCAGGCTCAAGCGGGTGACTACTATTCGCGCCAGCGCCAGTTGCATGGCAAAGTGTTCCGCATCCAATTGTCGCAGCTCAGCTGGCCACTCTATTTGGTGTTTGCCAAAGAGATCCAAGTACTGAGCCGCTATGAAGGCGATGTCGATGTCAGCCTGCATGCCGATGCGACCACGCTTTATCGCGTGTCCGAAGGCGCAAACCTGACTGAACTTATCAAGCAAGATAAGCTCAAGCTTGAGGGCGATCTCAATTTATTACAAAGCTTTAGCCAATATCTACGCGGCATCGAGTTTGATTTTGCCGAGCCAATTTCGCGTTATTTAGGCGATGGTCCCACCCACAAGCTCATCAGCACAGGCCATCAGGCAAAGGGTTTTGCACTCGAAGTGTTGCGTAAAACGCGCTCCCACTTAGGGCAACTCGCCGTTGAAGAGTATCGCCTCGCACCGCACCCAATTGAGTTACTTCATTTTCGCGATCAAATGGATGATTTAGTTGCCGATACCCGCGCGATTGAACAACGGATTGCCCAATTAAGAGATCAAATTAAGCCATGACCCTTGCCAGTATCCGCCGCGGTTACCATGTCATCAAGACCTTGCTTCAGTACGGGTTAGATGACGTATTGCCGCCAAAGATGACACCTTGGTACTTTAAACTCGCCCGTAATAGCCTGTTCTGGATCCGCAATAAGCATAAGAATAAGCCCGGTGGCGAACGCTTAAAATTGGCGATGCAGGAACTGGGCCCCGTTTATATCAAGCTTGGGCAAATGCTCTCGACCCGCCGCGATTTACTCAGCGATGAATGGGCCAGTGAATTAGCCATGCTACAGGACAAGGTGCCGCCCTTTGATGGTGCGCTGGCCCGCCAAGCAATTGAAGCTGAGCTAAAAGCGCCGATTGAATCCCTATTCGATGACTTTAATGAAATCCCGCTGGCCTCAGCCTCTATTTCGCAGGTGCATACCGCGACCTTAAAATCTAACGGTAAAGACGTCGTGCTCAAGGTGCTACGGCCGAATGTAGAAACCAAGATTCAGGCCGATCTGCAGTTGATGTCGCAAACCGCCAAGTTGATTGAATACCTCCTCGGTGAAGGCAACCGCCTACGCCCTGCTGAAGTGATTGAAGATTACCGCGTGACCATTTTAGGTGAGTTAAACCTTAAGCTCGAAGCCTTAAACGCAGTCAAGCTACGCAACAACTTCCTCGACTCAGATGCGCTTTATGTGCCTTATGTGTATGAGGAATTTTGCTATCCGCGCTTAATGGTAATGGAACGAATTTACGGTATTTCGGTCTCAGATATTGCCGCCCTTAAAGCGCAAGGCACCAACTTTAAGTTATTGGCTGAGCGCGGAGTAGAGCTGTTTTTCACCCAAGTGTTCCGCGATAACTTTTTCCATGCCGACATGCATCCGGGCAATATCTTTATTTCCCGCGATCACCCAGAGAACCCTTATTACATAGGGCTCGATTGCGGCATCATGGGCACACTCAGCGAAGTCGATAAACGCTATCTCGCCGAAAATTTCCTCGCCTTCTTTAATCGCGATTATCACCGAATTGCCCAGCTCTACATTGAATCAGGCTGGGTGTCTGAAAAAACCGATCTACAAGCCTTTGAACAGGCGATTAAAGTGGTGTGTGAACCTATGTTCAACAAGCCGCTCGATGAGATCTCCTTTGGCCATGTGTTGCTGGAACTATTCCGCACCGCACGCCACTTCGATATCGTGGTACAGCCGCAATTAGTATTGCTAGAAAAAACCTTACTCTATATCGAAGGCTTAGGTCGTCAGCTGTATCCGCAGTTGGATTTATGGCAAACCGCTAAACCGTTTTTAGAGCAGTGGATGGCCGACCAAGTGGGTCCTAAGGCTATGTTTAAAAAGGTATCCACAAAACTGCCATATTGGGCTGATAAACTACCAGAATTCCCTGAACTGATTTACGATAACCTTAAATTAGGCAGGAAATTGCTGAGTTCTCAGCAACAAATGCTAGATAAGTATTTGAAATACCAGCAGCAGGCACACAAGAGTAACTACTTGCTTATCACTTCTGCAGTTTTATTGATCTGTGGCACGTTATTGATCAATAAAGACGCTACACTATGGACCCCTTATGTTTGTCTAATTTCAGGCATTATATTGTGGTTTGTCGGATGGCGATCTAGGCCAAAGAATCGCAAATTTTAGCTAGCACTAATTAATCATAGGTTCATAATAGAACCGATATCAATTAAGAGGATACCTTCATGGGTGGTATTAGTATTTGGCAACTTCTTATCGTTGCGTTAATCGTTGTTTTGTTGTTTGGAACTAAGAAATTACGCTCTTTGGGCGGCGATTTAGGTGGTGCGGTGAAAGGCTTCAAAAACGCCATGTCTTCAGAAGAAGATAAAAAGGCATTAGAAGACACCGAAGCGGCTAAAACAGCACAAACGACTCAACAGGCGACTGAAAAGAAACCTGAGTCTAACAAAGAACAGGCGTAACTCTTTATGTTTGACGGTATCGGCTTTATGGAGCTGCTGCTGATCGGTGTTTTGGGGCTAGTGGTTCTTGGCCCCGAACGTCTACCGGTTGCGGTACGTTCGGTAACGAGTTGGATCCGTGCGATGAAACGCATGGCAAACTCGGTAAAAGAAGAACTTGAGCAGGAGTTGAAGATCGAGCAGTTGCATGCCGATCTAAAAAAAGCTGAGAGCAAAGGTTTATCTAACCTCTCGCCGGAACTCAAAGAGTCTATTGAACAACTGAAGCAAGCGGCACAGTCAGTGAACCGTCCTTATCAAGTTCAGGACCCGGTCAAAGACACGCCTGCGTCAGAGAATCAAATACATTCTCCAGTTGCGGGCACAGTTCACACTAGTTCAGCTCAAGCGAGCCCAGCTAATCCGACTGCCACAGTAGAGGCGAGTCCAACATCGGCAGCTCCCACTACGCCAAATGAGCCAACTCAGGGCGCGGATACCCGTTCTAACCCGAAAGCCAACGGATAATTCATGTCGCAACAGCAGCCACTTATCAGCCATTTGCTTGAACTTAGGTCCAAGCTGCTAAAATCCATTGCCAGCGTGTTATTAGTGTTCATTTGCAGCGTGTACTGGGCAAATGACATTTACCATTATATGGCAATACCTTTAATGCAATCTTTACCCCTTGGTGGCAGCATGATTGCGACTGATGTCGCAGCCCCTTTCTTCGCGCCTTTTAAATTGACCCTAGTATTATCGTTTTTTGTGGCTGTGCCCTATGTGTTGTTCCAGATCTGGTCCTTTGTCGCACCGGGTTTATACAAACATGAAAAACGTTTAGTGATGCCACTGCTATTTAGCAGTACCTTATTGTTTTATCTCGGTATCGCCTTCGCTTATTACATAGTATTCCCCGTCGTTTTTGGCTTCTTTGCTAACAATGCCCCAGAGGGCGTTCAAGTTGCGACCGACATTACCAGTTACCTTAACTTCATTCTGAAGCTGTTCTTTGCCTTTGGTCTATCCTTTGAAATCCCTATCGCCGTTGTTTTACTTTGCTGGGCGGGTGTAACAACACCTGAAGAACTTAAGCAAAAACGTCCTTATATCGTCGTAGGCGCCTTTGTGGTGGGCATGCTGTTAACCCCACCCGATGTAATTTCCCAGACTATGCTTGCCGTACCAATGCTGTTATTGTTCGAAGGCGGTTTATTAGCGGCTCGTTTCTACAGTAAGCAAGGTGACGACGAGTCAGACGAAGATAGCGAACAAACAAACGACTAACGTCCTCGATGGCGTTAGGGGAATAATATAATAAGGAACATTCTCATGCGCTTAACTCTTATGGCAGCAGCAATTATGCTGGTATCAGTCCAAGCAAATGCCAGCATTGAACAACAGTTAACCCAATGTGCAGCAACAGCCGATAAACTCGACCGCTTGATTTGCTATGACAAGCTAGCAGAAAACATTAAAAGCGTAACGCCTGCTTTAGCGAGCACTCAAGCCGCGCCTGCGACGGTAGCAACCATTGCAACCCCGACTGCTGTAGCAGTAGCGGCCACCGCGCCCCAAGCACCAGCCGCTAATATTGTCGATGACTTTGGGATGGAAGCTAAGCGCGTTCAAGAAAATACGGTCGATAAGATTTATCTTGAAGTACAGTCTATTACTGAAGATCCCTACGGTGCTATCAAAGTAACATTCACGAATGGTCAGGTATGGAAACAAACCGACGGCCGTAAGTTCAACTTAAAGCAAGGCGAAAAAGTCTACATTGAAAAAGCAGCCCTAGGCTCTTTCTTAATGGGCACTGATGAGCGCAATGCCAAGGCACGGGTAAAACGCCTAAACTAATGCCCTCATACATAGATATCGCTGTCAATTTACTTGGCAGCGCACTCGAGCCAGACACAGCATCGATAATACAAGCGGCGGCGGACCAAGGGGTTTCGCCGTTAATTGTTATTGGCAGCGATTTAACTGAAAGTGCAGCTGCCATCGCGATTTGCCAACAATATCCCAATCAACTTTATTGCACTGCTGGCGTACATCCTCACCATGCCAGTGGCTGGCAAGCTGACTCAAGCAAGCAACAAGCCGAACTCTGCCAAGCACGGCAAGTGGTTGCCGTTGGGGAATGTGGCTTAGACTACAATCGTGATTTCTCTCCTCGCCCTATCCAGCGCCAAGCATTTATTGCCCAACTCGCCTTAGCCGTTGAACTGCAAATGCCCGTGCTGATGCACGAACGCGATGCCCACGAAGACTTTATTGCTATCCTGCGGGAATATCGCCCACAGCTTAGTGGCGCGCTTTTGCATTGTTTCACTGGCACTCACGCCCAAATGGAAGCCTATATCGACCTCGATTTGCATTTAGGCATTACAGGCTGGGTTTGCGATGAAAGACGTGGCCAAGAGTTAGCGCAACTCGTACCATTTATTCCACAGAACCGCATTTTAATCGAAACCGATAGCCCGTACTTATTACCTCGCAGCATGCGGCCTAAGCCTAAATCGAGTAAGAACAAGCCCGAATATCTCCCCTATATCGCGAGTTATATTGCAAACTTGCGCGGTGAAAATGCTGATGAGTTTGCAGTGCGTTGCTACCAGAATAGCGTAGCTTTTTTTAATTTGGACCAAGTCCATGCTTAAACGAAACTCGTCACTCATACTCTTGCTGTGGCTATGGATGTGTTCAACACCTTCATTCGCAACCCTATTAAGCATTGATGAATCAACGGCGACACCGTTAAACCTTACGCCTTGGTTGATGGTGAGCCACCCCACTTCGGCGAAGGAATTTACCGATATCCAAGCCTTGCCAAAAACGGATTGGCATAACTTCACCAATAAAGACATTCAAAAACTCAGCGGCCATGATTTTTGGCTCAGTTTCAGCTTAACCAGCCCAGACGAAACACTTTCACGGATTTTAGCGTTAGATAACCCATTGTTAGACAAAGTGACTATCTACCATTTAATCAATAATAAGCTCGCTAATACTGTGCTTATGGGCGACACCTTTCCCTATAACGAACGGCCATTTTTGAGCAATATCTTCCTGTATCCTTTTAAGCTCAACATGGATGATACCCATACTTTTTATTTGCATATTCAGACCGAAGGCAGCGCTGCAATACCGTTAAACCTCTGGTCATCTAACGACTTAGCCCAGATTGCCGAATCCACCGCCGTCGAACATGGTTTCCAACTCGGCGTACTGGCCGCGATTGGTATCTTTAGCCTCTTTATTGCTATTGCATCGGGCTCATTCAGTTACAGCTATTATTCCGGCTATGTGCTGAGCATGACCTTGCTCGTCGCTACCATCAACGGTTTTGCCTTTCGATTCCTCTGGCCAAATTGGCCGATATTACAGCAAGTTATGGTGCCATTTTTACTGCCAATCGTTATGGCATTTGCGCTGATGTTTACCGAAAAAATATTACAGCTCAAATATTTAAACCGCCGCATGCTGCTGACTTGTCGCTATAGCGCTGTGTATATCCTATGTATTGGACTCGCCACGCCTTTTATCCAATATGGAACGGCGCTCTATATCGAGATCATTTCCGTTGCAGTGCTCAGCCTGGTACTTATGGTCTTTGCTATTACTCAAGCCATCAATGGCCATAAACTGGCACGTATGTACACTATTGGCTGGGTGAGTATGCTTACAGGAGCTTGCATCAGTAGCTTGTTGTATCTCAGCGTGATTGACCTCAATTTAAAACCGCAAACGCCTGTCATGCTCGGACTGACGTTTGAAATCATCTTTATGTCTTTGGTGCTAGCCATCCGCTATAACGATGAACGCAAAGCTAAGCTACGTATTCAGCAAGAGGCCTTGAAGCAAGCACAGAAAATTCGCAGCGCGCGGGAAGAAGCCCTAAAAGCGGAAGCCGAGAGCAATGAGAAACTCGAGCAAATGGTGCAAGAGCGCACCTTAGAACTTGAAATCACCCTCAGAGAATTGCATGAGGTGAATCAAAAGCTCACCGAACAAAGCACTATCGACAGTTTAACTGGGGTCAAAAACCGCAGTGCTTTCGATAAACGTTTGATCGCTGAAAGCCGGATCAGCCGCAGGCAAGAAACACCCATAGCCCTGTTGATGCTCGATATCGATCGCTTCAAGCTGATCAACGATAGATTCGGCCATCTTGCAGGCGATGAAGCCTTACGAACCATTGCCAAAACATTACAGCAACATTTAAAGCGGCCAACGGATCTCGTATCACGTTATGGAGGCGAGGAGTTTGCTATCATCCTGCCTAATACAACAGAAGATGGTGCACTCCAAGTCGCTGAAACGATAAGAGACGCAGTTGCCTCAATCAATTTCGAATGGGAAGGTGTAGCGATACCTTTGACTATCAGTATCGGAGTCAGTGCCGATATCGTCACTAACGATCAGCACAGCACCAAATTATTAGAACAAGCGGATAAAGCCCTCTACCAAGCGAAAAATGGTGGACGTAATCAAGTCAGCTTATTTTCATCAGTTCAAGCAGGACCAGTACCTAATTAGGAGTCAAATGTGAATATCATTACCAGTGCCTTCCCTCAGCGTAGAATGCGCCGCATGCGTAAACATGATTTTAGCCGTCGTCTCATGGCCGAAAATCAACTAACGGTCAATGACTTGATTTATCCCATGTTTGTTCTAGAGGGCACCAATCGCAGTGAAAAGATCGCCTCTATGCCAGGTATTGAACGTTACTCAATCGATTTGCTACTAAAAGAAGCCGAAGAACTGGTTGAGTTAGGCATCCCATTAATTGCGCTCTTCCCTGTGACGCCTGCAGAGAAAAAGACCTTAATGGCAGAAGAAGCTTATAATGCCGATGCCTTAGTGCAACGTGCTGTACGTGAGCTTAAAAAAGCCTTTCCACAGCTTGGCATCATGACAGACGTAGCACTAGACCCCTTCACCACTCATGGTCAAGACGGCATCATAGATGAGACTGGCTACATCCTAAACGACATCACTACCGAGATTTTAGTGAAGCAAGCATTGTCACACGCCGAAGCCGGTGCAGACATAGTTGCACCGTCAGACATGATGGATGGCCGCATAGGCGCTATTCGCCAAGCCTTAGAAGCTGCGGGCCATGTAAACACCCAAATCATGGCTTATTCAGCAAAATACTCTTCGAGCTACTACGGCCCGTTCCGTGACGCAGTAGGCTCAGCAGGTAATCTCAAGGGTGGCAACAAACACAGCTACCAGATGGATCCAGCAAATAGTGACGAAGCTCTGCATGAAGTCGCACTTGATATTCAAGAAGGTGCTGACATGGTCATGGTTAAGCCAGGCATGCCGTATTTAGATATAGTGCATCGCGTTAAAACTGAACTTGCAGTGCCAACATTCGCCTATCAAGTCAGTGGTGAATACGCCATGCACATGGCCGCGATTCAAAATGGTTGGTTAGCCGAAAAAGCCATCGTCATGGAATCCCTACTTTGCTTTAAACGCGCAGGCGCAGACGGTATTTTAACTTACTTCGCTAAACGTGCTGCACAGTGGCTTAAAGAAGCTTAGACCTCGCGATAGCTGTGTATCAATTGAAGAAAGCAGCCTCATGGCTGCTTTTTTGTATCTAGTCATTGATAGCTATGGGGACTAAATCAGCACATTTGGTGTTATGGAGAGAATAACGGGAGCAAAACATACTAATAAAATGGAGATCATACTAAATTTTACAAATTTCAGACGCAAAAAAGCCAGCTTATTCAGCTGGCTTCGTTACATCTCAATGAGATAATTAAGCGCTTGGCGATGACCTACTCTCACATGGGGAGACCCCACACTACCATCGGCGCGTTTGCGTTTCACTTCTGAGT
>NZ_JALBYT010000043.1:0-35851 GCF_022690845.1 Shewanella sp. N2AIL
GCGCCATCAAGATAAACAAGATCAGGAACATGAGGCTCAATTGTCGTTGCAGATGATGTAGGTTCTTGGAATAGCCCCTTCCAGGGGCAAGTCAAAGCCGCCTTCTAAGAAGGCGGATTCTTTACTTAACCTATGGTCTATGGGTGATATGCAATATTTCACCGTCGTAATAGTTAACTTTGCTTTGGTTGAGTTGACTCACTTATATTTAGTTTATAGAAGTATCAATAATAAGCTTGAGTCTACTATATAAATTGGTAAGTTGAGGATAATAAGTCTTGTGGCGTTGGCATAATTCTTTCAATGCGAAAAGTTAACTCTAATCTTACAGAAGTTCACCGATCCCCTGCGAAGTTGTCGAAATACGCAGATAAAAATGCCGTGGCGACATCATGGATGATGGCGCAGGCTCGGGGGCACATGGATGTGCCATCTGAGCCGTTAGGCGATTTTTATTGGAGTATGAGACAGGTAACTAATGCATGTAACTTCGCTAGGGGCGGCAAGGGGAGATGCAAGAGGGGGATTGCTGTTGATCCCCTTCTTGCCCTGGTGTGGAATGGAATTCCACGACTTTGATTTTAAATTTAAAAATTAAAACCAAAAAATTAAGGGGTGATGACTCAGCCCCTTAATTCTACGTTTTGCCTAATTCCCCAAGTGAAACTTGGGCATTAACGAGTACCAATGATTACTCGGGATCATAATCCAACACTGGCGCCAGCCACTTCTCCGTTTCCGCAATGCTCATCCCTTTACGCTTGGCATAATCTTCCACTTGATCGCGGCCTATGTTACTCACGCCAAAGTAGCGGGATTTCGGGTGGGCGAAATACCAGCCCGATACTGCCGCTGTGGGGAACATGGCGTAGCTTTCGGTGATGTTCAAGTCGATAGTTTCATCGGGCTTGAGCAAGTCCCATAACAAACCTTTTTCTGTGTGGTCAGGACATGCTGGGTAACCCGGTGCTGGGCGTATGCCTTTGTATTTCTCGCGGATTAAGGCTTCGTTGCTTAACTGCTCGTCGGCCGCATAACCCCAAAACTCTTTACGTACCCGTTCGTGCATCCGTTCGGCAAAGGCTTCGGCCAAACGGTCGGCTAAGCATTTGAGCATGATGGCGTTGTAGTCGTCATGGTTGGCTTCAAAACGCGCCACATGTTCGTCTATGCCATGGCCTGTGGTCACCGCAAAGCCGCCCATGTAATCGGCGACGCCTGAGTCTTTTGGCGCAACAAAGTCGGATAGACAGAAGTTGTCGTTACCGACACGTTCAAGCTGCATCCGCAGGTGATGTGTGGTCATTTCGACTGTGGTACGCGACTCATCGGTATAGAGCTCGATATCGTCGTAATTGACGGTATTGGCAGGGAATAAGCCGATAACTGCTTTTGCCGTGAGCCACTTTTCTTCGATGATTTGTTTGAGCATGGCCTGACCATCGGCGAACAGCTTTTGCGCCTCGACGCCGACCACTTTATCGGTGAGGATTTCGGGGTAATGGCCATGCAGTTCCCACGAGCGGAAAAACGGTGTCCAGTCGATACGCTCAACTAAATCTTCTAACGGATAATTATCAAATACTTGGCGCCCGAGCACGTTTGGCGTGAACGGGGTGTAGTTCGCCCAATCGTGTTGGCAGCTGTTATCGCGCGCCGCTTCGAGTGACACTATCTCTTTGCGTTTAGCTTGGGATAAACGCTTAGTGCGCATGTCGTCGTATTCGGCATAGGTTTCGTCTATGGTCGCTTGGCGAGTCTCGTTGTTGATGAGTTTACTCACCATAGGCACGGCGCGGGACGCATCGGCGATATAAATGGCGCCATGGGGATAATGGGGCGCAATCTTCACCGCTGTGTGGATTTTTGAGCAAGTGGCGCCGCCGATAATCGCTGGAATGGTTAAGCCTTCGCGGTGGAAGGTTTTCACGTTATGCACCATCTCGTCCAGACTCGGCGTGATGAGGCCGGACATGCCTATGATATCGATATTGTGTTCTTTCACGGCGTCGAGAATTCGCTCCACCGACACCATCACGCCTAAATCGAATACCTCAAAACCGTTACAGGCGAGCACCACGCCGACGATATTCTTGCCGATATCGTGCACATCGCCTTTTACCGTCACCATCAAAATCTTGCCATTCGATTGGCCTTCGACCTTTTCCAGCTCGATATAGGGGTTTAAGTAGGCCACGGCTTTTTTCATCACCCGCGCTGATTTCACCACCTGCGGCAGGAACATCTTGCCGGAGCCGAATAAGTCGCCGACCACGTTCATGCCGTCCATCAAGGCGCCTTCAATCACATCCAGCGGACGTTTCGCTTCTTGGCGGGCGGCTTCGGTATCTTCATCGATAAATTCGGTAATACCTTTCACGAGCGCATGGGATAAGCGTTGGCTCACTGGCCAGCTGCGCCATTCTAAATCTTCTTTCTTACCCACCTGTGCGCCATCACCGCGGAATTTCTCTGCGATTTCAAGTAGCTGCTCGGTATTGCTTGAGCCTTCAACTGGGCAGGGCAAGTTAAGCACTACGTTTTCGACCCGCACTTTAAGCTCAGGATCGATATCGTCGTAAATGGCTAACTGGCCCGCGTTGACAATCCCCATGTCCATGCCGACTTTGATGGCGTGGTACAGGAATACCGCGTGAATCGCTTCGCGCACTGGGTTGTTACCGCGGAATGAGAACGACACGTTCGATACACCGCCCGAAATCATCGCGTGGGGCAGGGTGGCTTTAATCGCTTTAATGGCATCAATAAAATCGACGGCATAGTTGTCGTGTTCATCGATACCGGTGGCGATGGCGAAGATATTTGGGTCGAAGATGATGTCTTCTGGCGGAAAGCCGACCTTATCGACCAATACCCGATAGGCGCGGGTACAAATTTCGATTTTACGCGTCTTAGTGTCGGCCTGACCTTGCTCGTCGAATGCCATGATAATGGCCGCCGCGCCGTAGCGTTTTACTAAGGTGGCTTGCTCGATAAACTTGGCTTCGCCTTCTTTGAGGGAAATAGAGTTAACTATGCCCTTGCCTTGAATACATTTGAGGCCAGCTTCGATCACTTCCCATTTAGAGGAGTCGATCATAATAGGTACGCGGCTGATGTCGGGCTCAGAGGCAATCAAGTTTAAAAACTTGTGCATGATCTCTGCGCCATCGAGCATGCCTTCGTCCATGTTGATGTCGATGATTTGCGCGCCGCTTTCGACCTGCTCGCGGGCGACATCGAGCGCTTGCTCAAACTTGCCTTCTTTGATCAACTTTAAAAACTTGGCCGAACCTGTAACGTTGGTGCGCTCACCCACGTTAACGAACAGGGATTGGGCATCGATAGTCAGTGGTTCCAAACCTGCAAGGCGGCAGGCGACGGGGATATTTGGCAACACGCGCGGGTTATGTCTATCGACCGCTTCGCGAATAACGCGGATATGTTCAGGCGTACTACCACAACAACCACCGATAATATTGAGCATGCCTTCGCGCGCCCAATCTTCGATCACATTCGCCATGTCCTCTGGGGTTTCATCATAACCGCCAAACTCGTTTGGCAGGCCCGCGTTCGGATGCGCCGACACATAACATTCGGCGATACGCGATAATTCTTCGACGTACGGGCGCAGTTCTTTTGGTCCGAGCGCACAGTTAAGGCCGATAGATAAGGGCTTGATATGGCGAAGGGAATTATAAAAGGCTTCGGTGGTTTGGCCGGTAAGGGTACGGCCTGAGGCATCGGTAATGGTGCCCGAGATCATGATTGGCAATCTGTCTTTAGAATGCTGACCAAATAAGTCATCAAATACCGATTCAATCGCAAACAGTGCGGCTTTGGCATTTAAGGTATCGAATATAGTCTCGACCATAATGATATCTGCGCCGCCTTCAATCAGCGCCTTAGTGGATTCTCGGTAAGCGCTGACTAACTCATCGAAGCTGACGTTACGATAGCCTGGGTCGTTCACATCAGGGCTAATCGAACACGTACGGTTAGTGGGGCCTAACACACCGGCGACGTAGCGCGGAATGCCTGTGGCAGCAAACACTTCATCACAGGCTTCACGGGCGAGGCGCGCGCCTGTTAAGTTAATTTCGGCGGACAGCGACTGCATGTCGTAGTCGGCCATGGCAATAGTAGTAGCATTAAAGGTGTTGGTTTCAATGATGTCGGCACCGGCGTTTAAGTAGTCGGTGTGAATTTGTTTGATGATGTGGGGTTGCGACAACACCAATAAATCGTTGTTGCCTTTGACGTCAGTGTGCCAATCTTTAAAGCGTTCGCCGCGATAATCCTCTTCTTCGAGCTTGTGGTCTTGGATCATAGTGCCCATGGCACCGTCTAAGATTAGAATGCGCTCAGCAAGCTGTTTACGAATGTCTGCCAATATCTGGCCGGCTTTGGTAGAGGGTATCGTCATAAATAATTACCTTAAATACAGCTAAGTTAAGTCCAAGCATCGACCCTTGTTATGCTAAGTGCAGGGTAAAGCGTGTTGTGCAGTCCAGATATTGGCTCTCGTTATCGACCCTAGTGAGTGATCTAAATTAGCTAACTTAGTTAGGCTAAGTGCATTCCATTCTGCTCGGTCGACATGTTGACTACTCGTTTTAGTTATTTATCGTTAGAGTTTAGCTTTGGACATTTAAACGTATAGACGTCCATAATACGCGACTTATGATTGTCAGGGCAAGGTCAAAATTGACTGACGACAATTGAGTCTTATCACCATTTTTCACCCAGTTTAACGGCTCTTTTTTTAGGGCTAGTTGTAGAGCTAGTTGTTGGGCTAGGGCGTAATTGAGTATATAGGACGACGGGTCTAATGTGGGTTTTCAACAAAATTTGCCACGAGTGATAGACATAGGAATACGATGAAACAAGTTCGATTGTTATTGTTACGCCACGGCGAGTGTGAAGGCGGCACCATTTTACGCGGCCGTGTGGATGTGCCTTTAAGCGAAAAGGGCTGGCAGCAAATGTCGGCAGCGGTTGAGGCGCAGGCAAGTACCTGCAGCGCGATTTATAGTTCGACTTCACGCCGCTGCGGCGAATTTGCCCAAGCCTTTGCCGCCGAATTGCATTCGACAGCGGCATTGATATCTGAGTCAAGGCCATTGCAGGCGCAGTTTTTATCGGGTTTACAAGAAATCGACTTTGGCGATTGGGACGGTTGTCGACTCGATGAGCTGTATCAGCAAGAGGGCGAACGCTTAGCGGCCTATTGGCAAAACCCTTGGCAAACACCGCCGCCCAATGGTGAGACTATGGCAAGCTTCGAGTCGCGGGTGAATGGGGCCATTGACCAGATACTCGCCGCCGAGTTTGAACGATTGACAGTTGACTCACAAAACGCCGAGCTGGCTGTGGGAGCGGGCGTGGCTGCGTGTGAACTGGCTGCCAAAGTATGGGTCGTGACCCACGGCGGAGTGATCCGTCACTTAATGGCGCGCGCCCTTGGGGTTGAACGGGTGGTGGGATTTTACAGTCAACTCGATTTACCCGTGGCGGCCGTAGTGAGCATTAATGTGCTGCAAGATGAACACGGCGTTTGTTACTGGCGTTTAGATTGGCCGAGCGGGCGCTGCGAGTGATCCGCGTTGCCCTAAGGTGAAGATTTTTCTTGTCTTACCAGCGTGATTGTCGATTGCCTATTAAGGTAAATATAGGATAATGCTTTTTCCTGACGTCCCCTGACGCACGCGGCCTTGCAAGGCTGGTGGCAGTGTACCGGATGACGTCACAGAAATAGGTGTTGGGAGTTTTGAGTGGTGCGAGGGTGTTCTGTGGCAACTATTGCCGAGGCACGCTGCAAAGGCTTGAAATCAATCTCAACATAATAGGGAATCGGGGAGCTGCTCGTCAGTCAGCCCGAACTGTGCCCGCAACTGTGAGTGACTTTTTATATTGTTTTCAATACAAAAAGTGACGAGTCAGGAGACCTGCCTATTTCTGTTATCGCTGCGTGCAGCCTTAGTTCTCGAGCGGGTGACTCGAGGGAGCCGATGACAATGTGCACAACCTTTTTTAATTCAGGTTTGGACTCGCTAGGAGCACCACTTTGGTGAAACTCTCTGCCATCCAAACGAGCCATGCTTTGAATGACAGCGACACTCGCCCATCAGCTAGCCAGACGGCCGCGCTCGATGTCAGCCAGTTAAGCTGGTGTATCGATGGCAAAACCATTCTTTCCAATATTAACTTTGCGTTGCCAACGGGGCAGATGTTGGGTTTGATTGGGCCTAACGGTGCGGGTAAGTCTAGCTTGCTACGCTGTTTGTATCGGTTTGTTCGCCCGACTCAGGGCAAAATTACCCTGTTTGATCAAGATATTGAGCGCTTGTCGCCCAAGGCGTTTGCCTGCCGTGTCGCTGTAGTGCAGCAAGACACGCCGCACTATTTTGATTTAACCACAGAGCAATTGGTCAGCATGGGCTTAACGCCGCATAAGGGCATGTTCGATACCAATTCGAGCTGTGATGGCGAGCGCATCGCCAAGGCATTAGAGAAAGTCGGCCTGAGTCATAAGATGCATCAACAGTACGAGCACTTATCCGGCGGTGAAAAGCAGCGTGCCTTGATCGCCCGCGCCATAGTGCAGCAGCCACAACTGCTGATCCTCGATGAGCCAACCAACCACCTCGATGTGCGTTATCAAATTCAAATCCTCGAATTAGTGCGTAGCCTTGGCATCAGCGTGATTGCCTCTATTCACGATCTTAATTTAGCCAGCGCCCTGTGCGACAGTTTGTTGTTGATCCATAACGGTGAAGTCAGCGCTATGGGCACGCCAACTGAGGTATTAACCGAGGCGCGAATTGGCGATGTGTTCGGCGTTTGCGCTCAGGTGTCGACCCATCCACAACATAAAAAGCCCTTAATCAGCTACTTTTATGGCTACCATGATTCGACGCACAACATGGCTGAAACTTTGGCTGAGCGAGGCGAGGGCGGATGATTCAGGGAGTAAACAGCATTTCATCTCACATTTGGGGCGTATCGTGACACCTTTGACGAGACAACAACTGATGCTGGTCGCATTAGGCATAATCACTTTGATAACCCCCATTGCCGCCACGAGTTTTGGCGCAGCGAACATCAGTTTTATGGATGTTATCCAAGTGTTTATCAATAAAATGGCCAACCTCACTCAGGCCAATGGCATGACAGAGCGCATCGTGATGGAGCTCAGACTGCCGCGCATTTTACTGGCCTTTGTGGCGGGTGCGGGCTTGTCCTTGGCGGGTAGTGTGTTGCAAACCGTGACCCGCAATCCGCTGGCCGACCCTTATCTGTTTGGCATTAGCTCAGGCGCGTCCTTTGGCGCTGTGGTGATGTTGACGTTATTCACGGGCTCTGGATTTTTTGAGAATGCGGGTATGGCGGCGAACTCGGGGATTTTTAGTGGTTCGGGCGCCTTGTCTGGTTTGCTTTGGTTTAGCTTGCCCTTCGGCGCTTTTATTGGCGCCAGTTTGTCGGTACTGATAGTGCTGGCCTTGTCTGGCCTTGGGCTCAATAGCCAAGTGGAGCGCATGTTGCTCTCTGGCGTGGCGACCTCCTTTATGTTCGGCGCGTTAACGAGTCTGTTGTTGTATTTCGCCAGTCCGCAGGCGACGGCTTCTGTGCTGTTTTGGAGTTTAGGCAGTTTTGCCAAGGCCAGTTGGTCCTTATTAGTGCTGCCAACACTGGTGATTGGCGCGAGCTTGTTCATTATTTTAGGCATGAAACGGCAGATCATGGCGTTGCAAGCGGGGGATGAAACGGCGCATACCTTAGGGGTGAATGTGCCTAAGTTACGACTTAATATGTTGCTGCTCTGCTCCTTGATTACCGCGATTTTGGTTGCCACCTGTGGCGGTATTGGGTTTGTCGGTTTGATGATCCCCCACACAGTGCGCATGCTGTTTCCTGGTCGTCAGCCGATTATATTAACGGCGCTGGTGGGCGGATTATTTATGGTGTGGATTGATGTTCTGGCGCGCTGTTTGTTGGGCAATCAAGAGTTGCCCGTGGGTATTATCACGGCCGCCATAGGTAGCATGTTCTTTTTGCTGATTTTGCGTAAACGCAGAGTCATGGCGTAAGCACCTAGTCAGAACGTAATCCTAGAGTCATCTAGCAAGCGCAGACTGGCGAGATAATCAGCATTTTTGTTGATATCTGCCCCGCGATTGGAAATGCAAAATTGGACATGTTAGTCATAGACGCAGGATGCGTTGTGGTTATTTAAGATAATAAGTGGAGTGTGGATGTCTCAGTCAGCCGTGTCTTTTCAAATCAGCCCTGTGAGTAAAACGCAGGATCCGCTGATCCAGCAAAAAATTGATCTTAAGACTAAGCCGCCCGGCGCCTTAGGTCAGCTCGAATCCTTAGCCTTACAGATTGCCCGCGTGCAAGCGACTGATTCACAGCAAACGGATCAGCCACAAAATACTGTGCTGAAAATCGTTCATCCAACCATGTTAGTGTTTGCGGGTGATCATGGTATTGCCGCAGAAGGCGTGTCGATTGCCCCAAGCGAAGTGACGCGCCAAATGGTGCAAAACTTTGCCCATGGCGGCGCGGCGATTAATGTTTTTTGTCGGCAGGTGGGCTTTACACTCGAAGTGATCGATTGCGGTATTTTAACGCCAGTCGAAGGGGTTGAAGGCATTATCGATCAACGTCTTGGCGCTGGCACAGGGGCGATTCATTTAGAGCCCGCAATGGCGCTGGAAACCGTCGATAAAGGCTTTGCGATGGCGCGCGATTTGATTGAACGTCACCATCAAGCAGGTTGTAACTTAGTTGCCTTTGGCGAAATGGGCATAGGCAATACCTCAGCGGCGGCGGCCATTATGGCGGCGATCATGCAGCTCGATGTGATTGATTGTGTCGGCCGAGGCACGGGCATTAATAGCGAAACCTTAGAACGTAAATTGATGCTGATAGAGCTGGCGTTATTGCTCCATCAAAGTGCCTTAACTGGGCCAAAATCAGTGTTAGCTTGCCTAGGTGGCTTTGAAATTGTGCAGATGACGGGTGCGATGTTAGCCGCCGCCGAGCGTAAAATGCTGGTGGTTGTGGACGGTTTTATCGCGACAGCTGCGGCATTAGTCGCGGTGCAAATTGCCCCCAATGTGCGCGATTATTTGATTTTCGCCCACCAGTCAGACGAGCAAGGCCATCAGCGGATGTTAGAATTTTTGCAGGCGAAACCTTTATTATCACTCGGGCTGAGATTAGGTGAAGGTACGGGCGCAGCTCTGGCGTTGCCGCTTATTCAAGCCTCAGTAAATTTTTACAATCAAATGGCGAGTTTTAGTGATGCGGGGATTGAGGCTGTTGTATGATGTGCTCTGCTAAGTCGCTTATTTTACTTATTTTAAATAATAACTTTTTAGCCAACCGTTTTAATCTTAAACCTTGCAGCAAGTGTTAATTCACTAAGGATGCTTTATGTCAGAACGCGAAAGCTGGCACAAAGAGATAGATTTGTTTTTAGTTGCCATGGGCTATTTTACCCGTATTCCTATGCCTAAATGGGTCGAAGTCGATAGCGATAAGTTGAATAAGGCCAGCCGTTATTTCGGTCTCGTCGGTCTTTTGGTCGGCCTGTTAAGTGCCATTGTATTTTGGCTGACGCAGAACTGGCTCCCCGCCGGCGTCTCTGTGCTGTTAGCTATGTTGGTTGGCGTCTTGCTCACGGGCGGATTTCACGAGGATGGCCTAGCCGATACCTTCGACGGTTTTGGCGGTGGTTGGACGGCGGAAGACAAGCTACGGATCATGAAGGACTCGCGCCTTGGCAGTTATGGCGCGCTGGCGTTGATGTTGGCTCTGCTGCTGAAATGGCAGTTGTTAGTCGAGTTGGCGCTGTACGATCCTGTGGTGGCGGGCTCGGCGCTTATCGTTGCCCACACAGTGAGTCGTGTGGTATCAGCCAGTATCATCTTTAGTGAAAAATATGTCCGCGATGACGAGACCAGTAAGTCTAAGCCGCTATCGCAACATCAAGGCATTAATGAGCTGCTTATCCTGATCGCCAGTGGCGTATTAGTGTTGTTATTCCTCAAGGGGTTAGCGGCATTGTCATTGCTATTGGTGATGATAGGACTGCGCCGTTTGATCATAGTGATATTTAGACGCCAGATTGGCGGTTACACGGGGGATACCTTAGGCGCGGCGCAGCAAATATCTGAAATTGTGTGTTATTTTGTATTGCTCGTTGTAGGTAACATATTGTGATCCACCTCGTCCTAGGCGGCGCCCGTAGCGGTAAGAGTCGCTACGGTGAAGCCTTAGTGCGCCAGTACACTGCGCTAGGCTTCGATGCCTGCTATGTGGCCACGGCGCAGGCGCTGGATGATGAAATGGCGACCCGTATCGCCAAACATCAAGCGGGACGAACGGACGATGGTATCGAATGGCAATTGTTTGAAGAGTCGCTCGCACTTACGGCACTGTTAAAACGCTTAGCAAAACCTGGGCGAGTGATTTTAGTGGACTGTTTAACCCTTTGGTTAACCAATCAATTACTCGCATCCAGCGCCAAGATTGATGATGAACCAGCATCGACTGAGTGCCATGCGACTGACTTTATAACCTCTGCCAGTTCAATCTCTAACGATGAAGCTTTGGCGAGTTGGCAGGCGGAGAAAAGCGCTTTTGTGGATTCACTTGCCGAGCTCGAAGGTGTGGTGGTGTTGATCAGTAACGAAGTCGGCTCTGGTATCGTGCCCTTAGGTGAGTTGAGCCGACAATTTGTCGATGAAGCGGGCTGGTTAAACCAAGCTATAGCCGCCTTAGCGGACAATGTCACCTTAGTGGTTGCGGGTTTACCCTTGGCACTCAAACCACTTTAATCTAACTCAGTTAAGTGATATTTAGACTGAGCTTTTATCTTTATTCCTGCAAATTAGAATAAGTTTTTTAGCCCTATGCCCTCTCCAAACACAGACAACACAGACTGTGCAACTGCACTCGATAGCGCTAACGCTTTAGCTATTCATTCTGCTGCTAATCTTGCGGTGAATACGCCTGCTGTTAATTCTGCGGTGAATAGGTCTGCTGTTAATTCACCTCGGCGTACAAAAGTCTTGATGGTGCAGGGCACAACGTCGGATGCGGGTAAAAGCACCTTAGTGGCAGGCATTTGTCGTTTGCTCGCCCGAGAGGGCGTAAAGGTTGCGCCCTTTAAGCCGCAAAATATGGCGCTCAATAGCGCTGTAACTATTGATGGCGGCGAGATCGGCCGCGCACAGGCGTTGCAAGCCGTGGCCTGTTATCTTGAGCCCCATACCGATTTTAATCCCATACTGCTTAAACCTAGCTCGGACACGGGCGCGCAAATTATCGTTCACGGCAAAGCCCTGACAACGCTCGAAGCCTCGGCCTTTTTTGGGCCTAAATCTAAGGATTACAAGGCAATGGCGCTCGGTGCTGTGCTGGAATCCTTCGAGCGATTAAATGGCCAGTATCAAACCATAGTGGTGGAAGGCGCGGGCAGTCCGGCGGAGATCAATCTGCGCGAGGGCGATATTGCCAACATGGGATTTGCCGAAGCCGTAGATTGCCCTGTGATCATCATTGCCGATATCGATAAGGGCGGCGTATTTGCCCATTTGGTCGGGACGCTGGCGCTGTTATCTGAGTCTGAACAGGCGCGGGTAAAGGGCTTTGTGATCAATCGTTTCCGTGGTGATATTAGCCTGTTGCAATCTGGCCTCGATTGGCTTGAAGCTTATACGAACAAGCCTGTTTTAGGCGTGTTGCCTTATCTGCATGATTTGCATCTCGATGCCGAAGATGCGCTGATAAGCTCGCCGACCAAAGGCGTGAACAGCCGCTTAAAAGTGAGGGTATTAGTGTACCCAAGGATCAGTAATCACACGGATTTTGATCCGCTGCGGCTACATCCCGATATCGATTTTGATTATGTGTCGTTGCAAACCCAAGCCGCGAGTCACGCCACTCATTTGCCCGCAGCCGATGTATTGATCTTACCCGGCAGTAAGAATGTACGCGCCGATTTGGCCTTTTTACGCCAGCAAGGTTGGGATAAGGATATCGACACACACCTGCGTTACGGCGGCAAAGTGCTCGGTATTTGCGGCGGTTACCAAATGTTAGGTCAAAGCATTGCCGATCCCTTAGGGATTGAAGACTGTGCGGGCGACACCGCAGGACTTGGCTACTTACCATTGAGCACGGAACTTAAAGCCGATAAACAGTTACGGCGGGTGAGTGGTGAGCTAAGGTTACTTGGGCAAACAGTTGCTGTGCAGGGTTATGAAATCCACTGCGGTGAATCACGTTATCTTATCCCTAGGCTTGAACAAACGAATGCGCCCTTGCAGTTAATCCCAGAATCGACAAGCTTAACCGCGCCAGCGATGAGTTTTGCCGATGGCCTGCAAAGTGATGATGGGCAAATCTTAGGTACTTATTTACACGGGTTGTTTGATAGCCCTGATGCCTGTCAGCTGATCCTGCGCTGGGCGGGATTAAACGATGCTAAGACCATAGATATCAATCAAATACGTGAGCAGCAACTCGATCGTTTAGCCGATGTGCTAGTCGAGCATCTAGACATGCAAAAATTACAGACTATTTTGGATGCTGCAGTTCAGCGTTGAATTCGGCAAATAACGGATATTGTGAGAGCGGTATTTAAAAACTAACTATTTATAAAAGCATACATTTTTAGCAGCAGAGTGAAGAGAAGACCATGACAGCACAAAACGACAATGAACAAGCGCAAATCAAGGCCGAACGCCACAAGGCTCGCCAACAAAAAGTGAAAGCCGGTGTGGATGCTAAAATTGCCGCCGCCCAAGAAGAAAAGGGCATTTTGCTGGTATTAACCGGTAACGGCAAAGGTAAATCGACCTCAGGTTTTGGCACAGTGGCCCGTGCCGTCGGTCACGGTAAAAAAGCCGCGGTAGTGCAATTTATTAAAGGCACCTGGGAATGCGGTGAGCGCAACTTACTTGAAGGTGCTGGGGTTGAGTTTCATGTGATGGGCACAGGTTTTACCTGGGAAACCCAAGATAAAGAAAAGGATACCGCCGCCGCTGTGCTCGCTTGGGAAGCCGCTGAAAAGCTGCTGCAAGATGAGTCGATTGACTGCTTGATGCTGGATGAGCTGACCTACATGGTGAGCTATCACTATCTGGATGTGGAACGTGTGCTTACCGCACTTAAAAATCGCCCACCGATGCAGCATGTGATTATTACGGGCCGTGCTTGCCACCGTGCCATCATCGAGCTTGCAGATACGGTCAGCGAAGTGCAGCCGCTGAAACACGCCTTCGAAGCGGGTATCAAGGCACAGCAAGGTTTTGATTACTAATCGAACTTGGTAAAAGTCGGCGCATAAGCGACTATCTGTTATTGGCTGGCAGCTAGGCCTTTAGCCACTACTAGCCGTTAGTCACTTACCGTTCAACGTTCAAAGTGTTCTCAAGGATGATCCTATGAATAAGCGTATCGTGATCTGTGCCGATGGGACTTGGAATCGGCCCGAGAAAGATCTTAAGGTCGATTTCCCTACCAATGTGCTGCGCCTCGCGCGTGCGATTAGCCCCTTGGCTAGTGACGGCAAACCCCAGCAAGTGTTTTACGATTGGGGTGTCGGTTCCTATTACGATGAAGCCATGGGCGGCGCAACAGGGCGCGGTTTGCATAAAAACATCATGGATGGGTATCGCTACATAGTGCAAAACTATTCTCCCGGCGACGAGATTTATCTCTTTGGCTTTAGTCGTGGTGCTTACACAGTGCGTTGCCTGTGTGGCTTAATTAATAACTGCGGCATACTCAAACGCCCCGATGCAGCATTGATTCAGCAAGCCTTCGACCACTATAAAAAAAGCAGTGCGCCCTTTGCCCCTGACGGCGAAAAATCCCTCGAATTTAGAGCTAGATACAGCCATGAATCGCGGGACATCAAGTTTGTTGGTGTGTGGGATACCGTTGGCGCTATGGGGATCCCTATCTCGTTTTTAGGTTTGTTTGAAGATAAAGATGAGTTTTACGACACTAAAATCGGCCGCAATGTTCGCGTTGCCCGCCATGCCTTAGCCATAGACGAACACCGCAGTGACTTTGAGCCCACCATCTGGCAACTGCGCGACAATATGGATATGCAGCAGGTGTGGTTTGCCGGTGCCCATAGCAATATTGGCGGCAGTTATAAACCCGATAAAGACGGCGCATTGCTGTCGGACAATGCGCTGCTGTGGATGATATCCGAGGCGCAGAAATTTGATTTAAGCCTAGAGCCACACTTAGCCGCGAGTGCGCATCCGAGTCCGTTAGCCACCTTGCATGATTCGAGGCGCAGCTTTTATCGGATAAAGCAGGAATACTTGCGGCCACTCGACCCTGAGCAAGTCCCAGTGCTTTTGCATCATTCGGTCAAGGCTCGCTGGGATCAAGATCCTAAGTATCGCCCTAAGAATCTACAAACCTATATCGAACACTATGGCTGGCCAGAGCTGCTAGTTTAACTCTCTAAAAATTAAGGCATATCATGATTAAGCGACACTTAGCTGGACTCGTTTTTGGGCTCAGCTTGTTTCTTCCCCATAGCGTGTTGGCCGAGCCCGCTAAACGTATTATTGCGCTCTCGCCCCACGCGGTAGAAATGCTCTACGCCATAGGCGCGGGCGATGCCATAGTGGCCGCAACCGATTATGCGGATTATCCCGAGGCGGCCAAAAAAATCCCGCGTATTGGCGGTTACTATGGCATTCAAATGGAGCGGGTGATGGAGCTTAATCCCGATCTAATTGTGGTATGGGATACGGGCAATAAAGCCGAAGATATCAATCAACTTCGAACGCTGGGGTTTAACCTATATGGTAGCGATCCCAAAACCTTAGAAGGGGTTGCCAAGGAACTGGAAGAGTTAGGTAAATTAACTGGCCATGTTGAAGAAGCGAGCAAGGCCGCTGCTGCGTATCGCGCCGAACTTATCCGTTTACGGACTGATAATGCCAGTAAATCAGAGCCTAAAGTGTTTTATCAACTCTGGTCTACGCCCTTGATGACGGTTTCTAAAAACAGTTGGATCCAACAAATCCTCAGTGTCTGTCATGGCCAAAATGTGTTTTACGATGCCGCCAGTGATTACCCGCAGGTGAGTTTAGAAAATGTGTTGCTGACCTTGCCCGAGGTGATTTTGCAAAGCCAAGAGGAAGGCAATGTTAAAGGTGTCGATTGGAGCCAATGGCCCGAAATTCCCGCCGTTAAAAATCAGCATATTTATCAACTCAATGCCGATTTATTACATCGCGCGACGCCCAGAGCCTTACTCGGCGTTCAAGCCCTATGTGATGCATTGGATAAGGCGCGTTAAATAAAAACGCCTGACAGATTATTCCGTCAGGCGTTTAGTCAGATGTCGCTATTGTTTAAGGAGTTAGAAAGGTGCGTTTATATCGACCACATCAATCAGCTTGTGGTTTACAAATTCTTTCAATCCTAAATCAATCAACTCGCGGCCATAACCTGAGCGGCGCACGCCACCAAAGGGTAAATCGGCCTTGACCATAGTCGGATGATTAACAAACATCATGCCAGTGGAAACCTGCTTAGCGACTGCAAGTCCGCGTTTAGTATCGGCGGTAAACACTGAGCCACCCAGTCCAAAGGGTGAGTCATTGGCAACGGCAATCGCTGCTTGCTCATCCTTCACTTTGTGGATACTGGACACAGGACCAAAGAATTCCCAATAGTAGGCGGGATTATCTGGCGTCAGATTCGTCAGTATTGTTGGCTGCACAAAGGCGCCTTGCTGCGGCACTTTTGGCCCCACTTCGGTCGCGGTTGCGCCGTGTTTCACGGCATCACGGATTTTCTGCTTCAACTCATCGGCGGCGCCTTGGGAAGACAGCGGTGCCAGCGTGGTGGTGGGATCCATAGGATCGCCCGCTTTTAACGCTTCGATTCCTTTGATATAGCCTTGCATAAATTCATCGTAAATGGCTTCAACTAAGATCATCCGCTTAGATGAGGTGCAGACCTGACCCGCATTCCAATGACGACCAAATACAGCCCAGTCGATGGTTTTGGGGAGCTCGGCGTCTTCAAGTACGATAAAAGCATCTGCGCCACCCAGTTCGAGGGTGGACTTTTTCAGCGCCTTACCTGCCAGAGCCGCAATGTGCGATCCCGCATCTTCTGAGCCTGTGAGGGCGACTCCATGCACTTTGGGTGAGTTGATGATCTGTCCTATTTGTTCTCGAGTGGCGTACAGGTTTTGGAATGCGCCTGCGGGTAATCCGGCATCGCGCATTAGACCTTCAAAAGCGGCGGCGCACTGGGGCACATTAGACGCATGTTTGAGCAGTAGGGTATTGCCTGCAGCAAGCTGGGGCGCGAGGATGCGAGCAATTTGATAATAGGGAAAGTTCCAAGGTTCGATGGCCAGCAATACGCCCAGCGGCTCGTTAACCAGTATCGCCTCACCTTCGGCGGGATCGGCTACGGGCAGTTTTTGCGGAGCTAACAATCGCTCGGCATGTTCGGCGTAGTATTCGAAAATTTGCGCCGACAGTTCGACCTCTGCCTCAGCTTCTGCGGTGACTTTGCCCATTTCTAAGGTCAGCAATTTAGCGTAAGCGGGCTTGCTGTCTCTGAGGATGTGAGCGGCTTTAGTGAGTACAGCGGCCTTGTCGGAAAAAGGCGTGGTTCGCCAGCTTAAAAATGCCTGATGGGCGGATTCTATCGCCTGCGTGACTTCGGTATCTGTTGCATTTGGAAATTCTTTAACTAGCTCTCCCGTAAAGGGATTGATCGTTGCATAAGCCATATGTTCCTCCAAGCGTTCAACGAATAGAGAGTAAATGCCAACTCTTGGCATCGAGGGTGGAAATATCGTGTCTGTTGTTATCTCCCTTGCCATCTTGATGACCATAGAGGTGAGGCAAGGGAGTGATTGATGAGCTTTAAACCGCAAGCTTTTTATAGCGTTCAGCCATGGCATTGGCGGCGATCATGGCTTGATAGACATCGTCGGCGGTTAACTGCATCGGCATATTGCCCATAGTGTCGCCTTCAGCGCAGGCAATCTCAGCCACTTTGCGCCACTCTACTTCGACAAAGGTTTTTAGCCCCAAATCGGCGAGCGTGAGCGGCAGTCCCGCGGTTTTGATGATGTGAATGACGTTATCGATTTCGCTTTTTGGGGCATTTTCGAGTACTAGCTGGGTGAGCAAGCCAAACACCACTTTCTCGCCGTGCTGGGCTTTATGTAGGTCAGCTACTGCCGACATACCATTGTTCACAGCATGGGCTGCGGCTAATCCGCCCGCTTCGGCCCCGACACCACTGAGATAAATCGTCGCTTCAATGGTTTGCTCAAGTGCGGGGGTGACTATCTTGTTTCTCACCGCATCCATAGCGGCTTCAACATTTTCAGTCAGTAATTGATAGCAAAGCTGCGCTAATCCCAGCCCAGTGCGGGAAGGTTTTTTCAATACAAGATTGACGCCATCGGACTGATAACAGGCGCGGGCTTCAAAGTAAGTGGCCAGTGCATCGCCTATGCCTGCTGCAAAAAATCGGGCGGGAGCCGCGGCGATAATGGCTGTGTCGGCAACAACAGCATCAGGATTTTGTGGCAGAAACAGATAGCGTTCAAACTCACCGGTTTCGGAATAGATCACGGCAAGTGCCGTACATGGCGCATCGGTTGAAGCAATGGTTGGGTAGAGCACCACTGGTCGTTTTTGATAGAAGGCGACGGCTTTGGCGGCATCTAAGGTTTTACCCCCGCCAACTCCAACAATTACATTGGTATGATGCTGCTCTGCCAGCGCACCTAAGCGCTTTATCTCGGCTGCGCTGCACTCATAGTTGAATTTTTCGAGATGGCTGCTGATCCCATTTTGATCCAGCCCTGCGACCGCTTCATTCTCAACTCGGTTGAGGATAAATTCATCGCAGATGATAAAAGCATTGTCACCAAAGTCCTTAACATAATCATGCATTTGAGCTAATAGGCCCTTGCCGATAATGAATTTTTTAGGGGAAGTGACGGTACGTGGAACGACAGTGCTCATAGAGCCTCCTTTGCACTTATGACGGTTATCCTTTCATGCTTACCCTAGCATACGCTTAATTTATCGTCACAGCATGAGTGGTGGTAATATTTTTATTATGCAGCGTAAATTACTACTTTAGTGCTTAATTATTAGGTTAAAAATGTGGTTTGTTATTTTATTTGTCGAGTTAAATGCTTAGGTTTTTCTTTCTGGTTTTTTCTGGTTTAAGGCAGCGGCGAGGGCTCAGAGAGCGAGGCGAACTCAGTTGGTGAAGAGATGTAAGACTGAGCGGGCGAATAGATTTAAGATTGAGCAGGTGAGCGATGTAAGACATCTAATCAAGTCATGAAAGCTAAAACTGGATTGTGTGAATAGCGGAAATGCCTGCTGTGGAAACACAGCATAGTCATTAATTTAATGGGAATTCATTACCTTAAACCCGCCCTAAGCCTTGCTCGCTGTTCATGCTTTATGTGATGCTCTGTACTGTCGTTAATTTGTGTCCTCGCTAGATGCAATCGTTAGCTGAGATAAAAGATAAGTAATCAAGGAGTGAAGATGACAGAGCAGAATGCGTTAGGGCAAGAGGTCAGTAAAGGCACATTAATATTCCTCTGTGGCAAAATGGGCGCAGGTAAATCCACCTTATCGCGACAACTCGCCGAGGCCGAAAACCGCGTTTTAATCTCGGAAGATGAATGGCTGGCGGCGCTGTATGCCGATGAAATTAAAGATTTTGATACTTACCTGAAGTATTCCGCTCGTCTTAAGCCCTTGCTTAAAAAGCATGTGCAGGAACTGCTCTGTTCGGGTGTATCTGTGGTGATGGACTTTCCCGCGAATACGGTGAATCAACGCCTGTGGTTTCGTAGCATTTTTACCGATTGCGGCGCCCCCCATAAGTTGATGCATCTGAATCACAGCGATGCGCTTTGTTTGAGCCAACTCGATAAACGCAGACAAAGTCACCCTGAGCGCGCTATGTTCGATACCGAGGCGATGTTCTGGCATGTGAGCGGTTATTTTCAGCCGCCGACTCTGGATGAAGGCTTTGATCTTGAGGTGATTGAAAGCTTAGTGACTGAAGCTTAGTTACTGAAGCAAGCGACTGAATAAAAACAATAGGGAATATCATGTATCAAGTGCTTGAAGACGTTGCCTCAGCCAATGATTTTATCCGTTTACGGCAGATTTCGGGGTTAAGTCCTAGACCATTGGCGGGCGCTATTAAGGCTTTACCTAGGAGTTTATATGGCGTGCAGATAAAGCTTGCCGATCAAACTGTGGGTATGGGACGTGTGGTTGGGGACGGCGCACTGAACTTTGAAATTGTTGATATTGCGGTCGATCCCGAGCACCAAGGCAAAGGCTTAGGACGGCTGATTATGCAGCACATTATGGCCTATCTAGATCGTGAGGCTTTTGAAGGCGCCTATATTACCCTGATGGCCGATGTGCCTGAACTCTATGAAAAGTTTGGCTTTAAATTCAGCCGCCCCGCAAGTGAAGGCATGTACATAGTAAAATAACGCTGTTAACCCATACACTTTTAACTAAAATTCTCGTAGCGGCACTCGCAACAGGCTCGTCGCTGTAGAGCTTAAACAGCAGTACTCGCAGTCGCAGGGCTAAAACAGCAGAACTAAAACAGCAGAACTAAAACAGTAGAGCTTGAATAACAGAACTCGAACAACAATCAAAGGAAGCTTAACCTATGAATACTTTACTTATTTGCCTATTTGTCGCCATGTTATTGCCGTATCTGGCGAAAGGCCCCGTCGCTTGGGCGATGGCCAAGGCGGGCGGTTATGACAATAAT
Organism: Shewanella sp. N2AIL; assembly: GCF_022690845.1. Classification (NCBI taxonomy): domain Bacteria; kingdom Pseudomonadati; phylum Pseudomonadota; class Gammaproteobacteria; order Alteromonadales; family Shewanellaceae; genus Shewanella; species Shewanella sp. N2AIL. The sequence goes on from NZ_JALBYT010000043.1 coordinate 19,858, forward strand.
CATCCCCGCGCCCAGCAAGCACAGCTAACCGGTTTTGGTGCTCGCGCCTTGGCGGGGCATCAAAATGCCTTCGAGTCCCTGTTAGTGTTTGGTCTGGCGGTATTAGTGGTTATCGCCACGGGCAAAGTGAACCCCACCACTGAGTGGTTGGCAATTACCCATGTCGCCGCCCGCTTTGTGTATCACATCCTATACCTTGCCAATAAAGGCACCCTACGATCCCTCTCATGGTTTGTCGCTATCTTCAGCGCCTTCGGGATTTTCTTTCAAGCTTTTTAATGCTTGATATTAAAGGTTCTGGGCGAGCTTTTTAATATTTTCCCGCAGCTCATCGGGCGTATGGGCCGCATAACCCAGTAAGATCGCTTGCCTTGGATAGCGCGTTTGGCAATATCGAGACAAAGGCTGCGCCCCTAAACTGAGTTGGCGGCATTTATTGATTACTTCGTCTTCGGTCAAGCCGCCTTTTAGCCAACACACGAGGTGAATACCTGAATCTGAGATCTGAACTGACAATTTGTCGGGCAGATACTGCTCAATTGCAGTGATTAACGCCGTTTGGCGCGCTAAACAAGCTTTTCGAACTCGCCGAACATGCCGCGCGTAATGTCCCTCTGCGATAAACAGCGCCAATGTGGCTTGTTCTAGGTAAGCCGTGTGCGAGTCGGCGTAATGTTTGGCAAGGTTAAAGGCGTCCACCAGTTTAGGCGGAACGACGAGAAAGCCGAGTCGTAGCTCTGGTAATAACATCTTGGAAAAGGTGCCTGCGTAGATCACCCGCTGTTGTTTATCCAGTCCCTGCAATGCCTGTATCGGGCGGGCGCTATAACGAAACTCGCTATTATAGTCATCTTCTAAAATCCACTTATTCTGCTCAGCGGCCCAATCGAGTAAGGCTAATCGCCGTGGCAGACTCAAAGTTCCGCCGAGGGGGAACTGATGCGAAGGTGCGGTAAAAGCCAGTTTCACCGAGGGCCATTGCTGTATCGCCTCGGCTATCTTTGTGCCTTCATCATCAAGGCTTACGGGGCGGACTTGCAGATTTTGCGAGAGAAAAGCGCCTAAGGCGCCGTCGTATCCGGGTTCATCGAGCCAGACTTCATCTCCCTGTTGTAGCAGTACCTGTGCCGTGAGATTAATGGCTTGCTGAGTGCCATTGACTATGATGATTTGCTCGGGCGTGCAATTTAGCCCTCGGGTTGAACGGGCATAGTCGCTGATCGCTTCGCGCAATGGTAAATGCCCAGCACTATGGCTATGTTTCCCCTGCGTTTTGCGCGATTGTCGCCAGACTCTACCTAACAGGCGGCCCCAAAGTTGGTGCGGGAAAAGATCAACACATCCCACGCCAATGTTGAACATGCTGTGGCGGGTATTTCCCTTGTCCCTCAGTCGCGCCATCTCCAGCAACTGTGGATTGAGTTCCAATGCAGAATCAAAGGCTTGAACGCTGACATCACTGCGGTTTGGGATAGCGATCAGTTCGTCGGGAATCGTATCAGACACATAGGTGCCCGAACCTGGCTTAGTCAGCAGGTAGCCTTCATCAATCAGGCGATCAAACCCTTGCAGTACTGAGTTTCGCGAAATCTGCATGGTTTCCGATAAGGCTCTGCTGGAGGGCAGCTTCATTCTAGGATGCAAGCGTCCATCGAGAATCGCCTCTCTAAAGGCATGGTATAGCTGGTCTTTGAGTTGCAAGTGAGGGAAGTTAGATTGTGATTTTTTCATAAGCCAAACTGGTACTGCAAAAAATACAAAAAGTGTACCTTATGTGGTACCGCAATTGAATCTAGAATCCGGTTTCAGCAAATCTGATGACTATATTCATTTCCAAGGAGCGAGCCAATGTCAAACCCACCACCAACGGTTACCATTGAACAGGTTAAAGAAACAGACTTTTCACTCTGGTTACCACACTGGCGTGATTACCAGACCTTTTACAAAGTGGCACTTTCGGAGGCGATCACCCAAACCACTTGGCGTCGGTTTTTTGATAGTCAAGAACCGCTTTATTGCGCCGTTGCGAGGGAGGGCGAAAACCTGCTTGGCTTTGTGCACTTTGTGTTTCATCGTTCCACTTGGGCGGAAACTGAGTATTGCTACCTTGAAGATCTGTTTGTCGCCACAGCGGCGAGGGGCAAGCTTGTCGGTAAGCAACTGATTGAGTTTGTTCAGCAAGCGGCAAATGAGCGAAACTGTGCACGTTTGTATTGGCATACACATGAGACGAATCACACAGCGCAAAAACTCTATGATTGGATTGGCCAAAAGTCCGGCATGATTGAGTATCAAATGCCACTTTAGCTGCTTCGGCATCTGTTATCTGTCGCTTGCTGTGCTAACAATTGAATCCGAATCCTAATGCTAAAGGCTTTCAGCATTAGGATTAGATCTCTATGACTTTGGGTTGTCTTTCAATACCTTTTCTATCGCCTTAAATTCCATGTTGTGGAGGGCGTTATCAATCCGCTGAAATCCATGTGATATATGCATTTCACTTAGAAAAATCAAAGTCGTGGGGCTTCACCCCACACCCGACCAAGGAGGACTGCTCGTCCTATCCTCCTTGGATGCTCCATGACGCCCCCAACGGAGTTGAAAGCCCCTTGTGCTCATTGGCAAATTTGCTATCGCTTCCGAAGGATGCGTCCCTGCACCTGCGAAAGCTAGCCAGCCATCCATGGCTTGGACTCACGCAATTTGCCTATTCACCCTGCGGCAACTCCGAGGGGATGGTGTATTCCTTTGACTCTGGTGTTATTGGTAAATCATTAAGGCATTAAAGCTCTATAAGTCCAGTTTATTAATTTAGATAGCTGCAAAATATTAGTTAGCTAGAATTACCACTTCTGTTCAAACAGTGAATAACTTTTAATATGTTTTGTTTGATATTCAAGTTCAGGAAATAAAGTTGCTTCGTATATTCCGCAATATTTAAGTTCATTTAATATATCTTCCTTGAACTTAGCTGGGATAATGAAGGAACGTGAAAATTTATCAAATTCATCGTTAACTTTAACATATTGTTGGTTATACAATATTTTACCTGTATGGCAGGTAAAGCAACCTTGTTGTGTGACTAATCGTTTGTTAAGGCGTTTTGGTGTGTACATGAATCCAGCATGTTTTATTAAACGGCCTGTTCCACTGCCTTCGGTGTTAAAACTTAAATTAACTCCTTTATTCGATAATGGACCGTGATACTTTCTCTCTAATGCTAAAAAATCATCAAAACGTAATTCATTAAATAAAAGCTGGTCATTTAAAAATTTAAGATGATCTTCGCGGATGGAAGATGCTGCCTGTTCAAAAATATTGTTAAAGTCATCTGCATCGTTATATTCTATTAATTTTGTTAGAAATATTTTGCCAAAATCAAAGTTGTAATAATCGAAATCAAATATATCGTCTACAAAATCGGGTAAAAAAAATATTTTACCATCAAGGTCATTTTCTGTTGAGCACGCAAAATAAAGAGCAACTAATACATTTTCCGTCCAATCAAGAAGTCTTGTAGGTAACCCATAATGCTGGGCATAAGTGAGAAGTTCCAAAACATCAGTATGACGTTCTCTTGCTTCTGGATGCATCCTTACGAACTCATCGATAAGCATGTTTTCATTGTAGTATTTGCCGTCTATTGGCCTAAATAAACTAGGTACAAGATTGTGGCGTGCGTTAGATTGGCCCCTAAACCACCATTTCTTCGAGTTATGTGAAGTTTCTGTCTTTGCTAATTTAATGGCATCAGCCACACACGCTATTACTTGCTGGTTTTTTGTATCCGAGTTCGACAATTTGTAACTCCTAAACTTGGCTATTTAATAAGAAATACGATGAGTTTACTCATAGAACTCGACAACCGAGCTTTGCAAAAAGATGGTTCTGGTGCAACTTCTTTTAATTATTAAGATGAGTTGTCACTATCTTGAACTACAGGAATACGCTATTCCCTGCGAAGTTGTCGAAATACGCAGATAAAAATGCCGTGGCGACATCATGGATGATGGCGCAGGCTCGGGGGAACATGGATGTACCATCTGAGCAGTTCGGTGACTTTTACTGGGCGTATGATACTGGTTACTAAGGTGTTTACGGAGATATGAGTCATTTAGCTACAGACATACTTAAGTGTTGGCGAAATTAATCACTTGCATGTAAGTGACCGTTGGCGGCATGGATGCCGTCGTCGAGCCCTCAGGGACGAGTTTATGGCGTGTCACTGGAATGAAAGTGATTAATTCTATGCATAAAAGATAAAGCACTCATCACTCTTAAAGAGGGGATTGCTGTTAATTCCCTCTTGGTCGACTCTTGATTAACAAATCAGAGGTGAAGCCCCACAACGTTGATTTTATCTTTTAAAAACAATGATAAAAAACCAATCAGTTGGTTGCAAAACTCCACATGGCTTGAATCAATCCATCAGAGACTTCAAACACCACCATCACTTCAAAGGGTTCATCCCTAATCCCGCTGATGCGTTCGTGATCGACGACTTTATTGCCCACCACCATACGGCTGACTATTTCGGCATGTAAGTTGGGCAGGTTAAAGCGTTCATTCTGATAGAAGTCACTAAAAGCGGCTTTACCTTGGATGACGGGCGCTGTTGCGGGTGGACGATAGATGCACACATCATCACTAAACTGGGCGACAAACGTAGTGAGATCGCGCTGGTTGTAGGCTTCAAGCTGGGCTTGCACTAAGGCTTCGGGTGTCGCTATTTTTGCGGTTAAATTGCTCAAGGATTATTCCTTACTGAAATGAATTAGCTCGAAATGCATTACTGTGTAGGGAGGGAAAGATCGCTTGCCGTCGCGCTTACGCTCATCGCCATGACTACTTTCTTTTCCTCTAGTATTTTCTCAGTTAAGTACACTATTCCAACAGCTTAAGCTGTGTTTGTCCCCATTGTGTGGCGAAAGGCATTGCCTCCTGCGGACTCAGGACAAACTCCTGTTCGCATCCATCGCCGCGGGGCATTTCCCAGAACTTGATGGTCTTTGTCTCAAGGGTGAGCTGATAATATCCCGAGCCATCTGATGAGGGGCATTCTGGGTCTAACTCTTTACCTGCAAACAATTTTTCCCTTAATGCTTGGGGTAAAGGATAGCTCATACCATCGAGCATGCTTTGCGGTTTGGTATCGGCGAGAAACCATTGCCACGGGTGGAAAGGTTTGCCATCGCTAAGAGAGAAGCTGACAAATTCTTGGCTGATGCCATTAGCGCCATAACCTGCGGCCCAGCGATATAGGCGCACACTGAGCCAATGCTGATTAATAAAAATCGGCTCGGCAAAGGTTTCGTCAGTCACAAAACTGCCCATTTGTGCCAGCATTCTGCGGCGAGTGTCAAAGGTTTGTGCTAGCTGGGCTTCATCGGTGAGCTTATGTTCAAGCCATTGATTAATAGCCAAAATCCCCGTTTGTGGGCCTTTAAATTCGATACCCACATCTGTGCCAAACGTCAGTGGGCGATACTCAATATTTTCATAGGTTTGCCATTTCCCTCGGCTGAGTTTAGGCCTTGTTTCTAGTGGCAGGTTATAGGCATCGGCGCCGCAATCTTCTACATCATCTGGGCTGGTTTCTCGCTCAAGTTGCACGGGTAACGATTTACCCGCGCTATCTTTAAACCAATGGCCGCTCAGTTTTTGTGGCGTGACAGTATCAAACTGCCAGTTTCCCGTGTTGCCTTCTTCTTTCCACAGTTCATCTTGCTGCTCGAGTCTTATTGGCGTTAAGTAGCGTTGATAGTAATAACTGCCTGTTCCATATTGATTAAAGCAGACTCTGACTTTGCTTTTGCCTAATTGTCCCTGCCAGATCCCCGTCAGTTCATTGGCCGCAAAGGAATGTAATGGGAGCGTAGAAGCAAGCAACAGGCTTGAGGATAAAACCGAGAATAACATCCTTGTTTGCATACATATTTTCTCTTAAAAGGTAATAAGTTGGATTGAAAATCAAAATGAACCTAGGGTGTAAAAAAGGTCGCCCGTAGGCGACCTGATGTTAAAGACTTAAGGCTTACTCAACTTGCCAATCAATGGCTTCGCCTGCACGAATCGGCACGACGTTAGTGTCGCCCAGCGGGTAAGTCGCAGGGACATCCCATGATTTTTTAACGAGCGTGATCGTGTCGGCATTGCGTGGCAGATTGTAAAAATCTGGGCCATTGAAGCTTGCAAATGCTTCGAGTTTATCTAGCGCATTCACCGATTCGAAGGCTTCGGCATACAGCTCAATGGCGGCATGGGCCGTGTACGAACCCGCGCAGCCACAGGCGGCTTCTTTCTTATCTTTAGCGTGGGGCGCCGAATCTGTGCCTAAGAAGAACTTCTTGCTACCGCTTGCTGCTGCGGCCAATAACGCCTGCTGGTGGGTGTTGCGTTTTAAAATCGGTAGGCAGTAAAAATGTGGGCGAATACCGCCAGCCAGCATGTGGTTGCGGTTATACAGCAAATGGTGGGCTGTAATAGTCGCGGCCACATTATCAGAGGCTTGGGTGACAAAATCGACCGCATCTTTAGTGGTGATATGTTCAAGCACGATTTTAAGTTCTGGGAAATCGGCAACGATTTTGCTGAGGATATTTTCGATAAAGACGCGCTCGCGGTCGAAAATATCAATCGATGAATCCGTGACTTCACCGTGCACTAAAAACAACATACCGACTTCTTGCATGGCTTCGAGGGCAGGGTAGATGTTCTTCAAATCGGTTACGCCTGAATCCGAGTTGGTCGTCGCGCCCGCAGGGTAGAGCTTCGCGGCGACAATTTTACCCGAAGCTTTGGCTTTGCGGATTTCATCTGGGCTAGTTTTGTCAGTTAAATACAACACCATCAAAGGTTCGAATTGTGAGCCCGCTGGCACCTGCGCTTTAATGCGGTCGTAATAAGTCAGTGCGGTTTCGGTATCGATAGCGGGGGGCACTAAGTTTGGCATGACGATGGCGCGGCCCATATAGCGGCTGATGTCGCGCACTGTATCTTTAAGCTGGGCGCCGTCTCTTAAATGAATATGCCAGTCGTCTGGGCGAGTGATTGTTATTGTGGTCATAGGGTTTGGTCTTTTGATCGTTTTTGCTGCGAGGGTGGCAGGATCTTATGTGGCAAGGATTTTACTGTAAAGGGAAACTCGGTAGTTTCGGCCAATAAATCTGTTAGGACATGTAATTGAAACGCTTAGCTGCATGGCTCGCGCTATGTCATCTTTTTTAACATCGGACACTTTTGATTAATCTGCTGCGGACACTTTTCGATTTAACTCCCTGTGTCCGCGGACACTTTTATCAACAAAACAAAGTTAACGTTATGAATGATAATGTTTTTACTGATTTGGCATAGGCTTTGCTTTCTCTGTGGTATAGATTTCCAAATAGTGTCCGTTGATTGCGCTCCGGCACTGATGATTCCGACAGGGAAGCGAGTAAAGCCATGATTAAAGATACTAGCGGCCAAGATACCGTACTTGTGCCATCGACCACTAAACGTCTTAAGTTACCTCTGTTGATCGGCGGTTGCGCCTTATTAGTCAGCGCCTTAGTGTGGGCCAGCTTGGGCACAGATAGCGTGAGCAAATCCTTAAGCCGCAGCGACATCACTACCGCAACACTCTTCGTTGGAACCTTAACCCGCGATGTTGCGACCACAGGTAAAATCGTGGCGGCGAATGCGCCTATTTTGTATAGCACAGAGGAAGGCACAGTCACTCTGCTGAGTAACCCTGGCGATAGCGTCAATAAAGGCGATGTGGTTGCCAAACTCGATAGCCCAAGATTATCCAATCAGTTGGAGCAGGCTAAGTCGATTTTGGCGGGAATGCAGAGTGCGTTAGATCGCGCCAAGTTGGACGCCAGACGCGGTCAACTGCAAGTGAATCAAACCTTAGACATGGCCGCGGTTGACCTAGAAGCCGCCAACAGAGAACGTCGCCGGGGTGAGTTGTTAATTAAAAATAAGCTGATCAGCGAAATCGATTACGAAAAAGGCAAAGACGAATTGCACAAGGCTAAACTCAAGTTTGCCCATGCCGAGCAGGAAGTCGCGCTAACAAAAGACACCCTAACCTTTGAAGTTAAAAACAAAGCATTAGAAGTCGAGCGCCAAACCCTAGCCGTGCACGAACTCGAACGTCAAGTTGAGGCTCTGAATATCAAAGCCCCCGTGGGCGGCATTATCGGCAACTGGATAACCGAGCAGAAAACCCGTCTTAGCGCTAACCAACCGATTCTAACCGTTGTGGATTTAAGCGCCTATGAGGCCGAACTTGCGGTGCCAGAGTCCTACGCCGACGATTTGGGTTTAGGGATGGAAGTTGAGCTCAGTTTCGGCAGCGTGAAGTTAATGGGCAAGTTATCGTCCATCTCCCCCGAAGTGCGTAACCGTGAAGTGACCGCAAGGGTGCAGTTCGTTCAAGATAACAGCTTGAAACTGCGTCAGAACCAACGAATCTCCGCCCGAGTCTTGTTAGAGCACAGACCCGATGTGTTGATGGTGAAACGCGGCGCCTTTATGACTAGCGGCGGTGGCGATGAGACTTACCAAATTGAAGGCGATTTAGCCAGCCGCCGCGAGATCAAACTCGGCAGTACCAGCATGAGCCAAGTCGAAGTACTCGAAGGCGGTAAAGCCGGAGATGAGTGGGTGATATCCAGCGTCGAACCTTTTAATCAAGCAGAACAGGTCAGGATTCATTGATGACCGATATTCGTAAATTACTAAATAACCAATCTGATGAATATAACGGCGCAGCGATCAAGGTGAATGACGAAACCTGCTGCGATATGGACAAGAATAGGAGCCGAATATGCGTGATAAACAATTTGATTTCAGTGTGTTGATGTCATCAAAAATGTTTGGCGTGTTGGCCTTACTGCTACTGGTGGTCGCGGTGGAGTTGAGTATTGGTGAAGCCAATAGCTGGTTTTTCCTTGGACTGAATATCTTGGAATGGACCAATCCATTGGAGGAGGTTCGCCAAGTGGGTGAGGTTTCACTCGAAAGTGCCGACCTTATATTGGGCGTTTTTGTGTGGCTTTTAGAGTCTGTCGTTGAGCCATTTTTCGGCTGATGACGCTGCCATGCATCGAGTCGTTTAGATGCAGCGTAAAATTGATTTGATTATTTTAAGGAAATTAACATGTTATCAATGAAGAGTGTGAGCAAGGTTTTTAAAACGGATTTAGTGGAAACCCACGCCCTGCGCGATTTTAACCTCGAAGTGAATGAAGGCGAGTTTGTCGCGGTCACGGGTCCTTCTGGCTCAGGTAAAACGACTTTTTTAAATATCGCGGGTTTGCTCGAAGGTTTTACCCACGGTGACTATTTTCTCGATGGCATTAACGTGTCTAACCTGAGCGATAATAAGAGCGCTGCTATCCGTAACGAGAAAATCGGCTTTATCTTCCAAGGCTTTAACTTAATTCCCGACCTTAACTTGGCAGAAAATATTGAAGTGCCGCTGCGCTACCGTGGTTTTAATGCCAAGGAACGCCAACGCCGCGTACAGCAGGCATTAGAACAAGTGGGTCTAGCCTCACGACTCAAGCATTTTCCCACTCAGCTTTCGGGCGGACAGCAACAAAGGGTGGCGATTGCCCGTGCATTAGCCGGTGAGCCACGCTTCCTGCTCGCCGATGAACCGACAGGTAACCTCGACAGCTTAATGGCGCGCCAAGTGATGGAATTACTTGAAAATATCAATCAAGCGGGCACGACCATTATCATGGTGACCCACGACCCTGAACTCGCTCGCCGTGCCCAGCGCAATATTCAAATCGTCGATGGTCAAGTGTGTGATTTTACTATGTATCAGCCCCATGGCAGTGCGCAAACTGCAGCTTCGCACCCATTAGATAAACTTGTCGCCAACGCTGACTAAGGATACGCATTATGTTTTTTTATTATGTTGATTTAGCCTGGCGCAGCATTAAGAAAACCCCAGTGCTGTCGCTGTTGATGGTGTTGGCGATTTCGATAGGTATTGGCATCACAATCACCACGTTAAACGTCTACAAGATGATGTCGTTTAATCCTGCGGGTGAACGCTCAGATGAGTTAAATGCGGTACAGCTTTGGAGCCAAGGTCCCGATTCTTGGGATGAGCTTAACTCGTTAGTGACTTATCAAGATGCGATGAATTTGCGCAACAATACCTTACCTAAACGCCAAGCGGCGATGTTTCGCACTGGGATGGCGCTGCAAACTGAGGATGTCAATTTCGCGCCTATTTTAGAAAGTATTCGGGTGACAGATAGCGACTTTTTTAAGCTGTTTGACGTGCCATTTTTGTACGGCAATGTGTGGGATAAATCCGTAGACACTGAACCTGCTTATCAAGTGGTGATTAACGATAAACTCAATCAAAAGCTGTTTGCGGGCCAAAACAGTGTCGGCAAGGTTATCTATCTTAATCGTAAACCTTATCAAATAGTGGGGGTGATTAAAGCCTGGGACCCTAAGCCTAAATATTATGATCCCACTAACGGTGCTTTTAACGACACTGAACAAATTTTTGTGCCGTTTTCGCTGACACCTATCGAAGAGTTTGATGTATGGGGTAACACCTCGGGTTGGAAGTTTGAGACGATGAATAGTTACAGCGATCGCCTGAACTCTGAAAAAGTGTGGCTGCTGTATTGGGTTGAGTTACCCAATAAAGATGCAGTAACCAGTTACCGTTCTTGGCTCAGCAATTATGTCGCAGAGCAAAAAGTATTGGGTCGCTTTACCGATAAAAAATCTGCCGCTGACTCAGTCAAGGTCTCCGATGTCGCGACTTGGCTTGAATACAATCATGTCGTTCCTGAAGACAATAAAATCTTGGTTGGCTTGAGCGCACTATTTTTAAGTGTTTGTTTAGTCAATATATTAGGTTTAATGCTCACTAAGTTCCTCAAGCGAGCGCCTGAAGTTGGGGTGCGCCGCGCAATCGGTGCTAGCCGAGCCCAAATCTTCGCTCAATATATGGTGGAAGTAGGCATGATAGGTTTATTAGGCGGTTTACTGGGACTCGCTTGGGCCTACGCGTCACTTTACGGCTTATCGGCACAGTTTGAGGTCTCGAAGGGGTTAACCCATTTATCGGCGAGTATGTGGATTATCACTCCTAGTATTGCGGTAGGCACAGCCTTGTTGGCTGGCTTGTATCCCGCGTGGGTTGTGTGCCGGACTAAACCTAGCGTTTATCTTAAAAGCCAGTAAGGGACTTATTATGTTACATATTAAACCTATTCTCAGCAGTTTGTTGCGCAGTAAAAGCGGTCCTGTCTTATTGCTTATTCAGATTATTTTGTCTGTGGCAATTGTGGCGAACGCGAGCTTTATTATTCAAGAGCGTTTAGCCCTGATGCAGCGCGTTTCGGGAGTTGAAGAGTCTGAAGTCTTGACCTTTAGCTTGTTCAACTTCGATCCATTGATCGATAAAACCGCGCAAAACAAAATTGATCAGCAAATTTTACGTGGGCTACCCAATGTGATTGATGCGACCTCAACCAATATGTTGCCGTTAAGCGGTGGCGGCTGGTCGAGCACCTTCAATCTGGGGCCCGATCCGGATAGCGCTAAATCGACACCGCAATTTGCCATGTACTTAGGGACAGATCACACCCTTGAGACCTTAGGCCTTAAGCTGAATGAAGGGCGTAACTTTTACCCCCATGAACTTAAGGACAATCTCGATAGCCCGAGCCGATTAGCGATCATCTCCAGCGCGTTAGCGAAAGCGATTTGGCCTGATGAATCACCACTTGGCAAAGTGTTGTACGAGGGTAAAGATGCACAGATCACTGTGATAGGTGTAGTCGATAAACTGCAAGGCGCGTGGATTGACAGTTCTAGCCTTGAAAACAGTGTGATTCAAAATGTGGATTATGGCAGCAGTTCTTACATGGTTCGGGCCAAACCTGAGCACCACGCCGAGCTTAAAGATGCGATAAAAAAAGCGTTGCTGGCCGAGAATCCTAACCGAGTTCTCGATGGCTTTAAGTCAATTGAGGCCTTAAAAGATAGCTCATACCGCGATCATAAATTGATGATTACCGTGTTGATCATGATGGTAGTGTTGCTGCTGCTGATCACCTCGCTCGGTTTAACCGGTATGGTGATGTTTAATATCCAGCGCCGCACTAAGCAGATAGGTACCCGCCGTGCACTGGGTGCGAAAAAGCGCGATATTATCAGTTACTTCCTCGTAGAAAATTATTTGATTTGCTTAGCGGGAGGTGTGTTGGGCGGCTTGTTAGCGATACAGTTAGGGCAGCAGTTAATGAAAATCTATAGCTTGCCTATGTTGGATTTAAGTTATCCATTATTTACAGTGGCAGGCTTGTTTATTGTCACCACGCTGGCGGTTTACTTACCAGCGCGTAAGGCGGCAAATATTTCGCCAGCAACGGCAACCCGCAGCGTATAGCGAAATATTTGATGTCACTCAAGGTACGATAAAAGCCCAATAAAAGTGCGATAACAATAGGATGTTATTGCACTTTTTGTTACTTTACGGTTAATAGTTTTATATAGGACAACACTCATACTTATGGATACTATCCTCATCGTCGACGACAATCACGCCATCTGCCAAGCCCTAGGTTTGATGCTAGAGCTTAATGATTATCGGGTGCTGACTTGCCATAGTCCGGATGACGCCCTTGGATTATTGGCGACGCATGATGTGGATTTAGTGATCCAAGATATGAACTTTACCCGTGATACCACCTCGGGCGAGGAAGGCAAGCAGCTGTTTTACGCTCTGCGCGAACGCCAAGGGGATCTACCGATCATTTTGATGACGGCGTGGACGCAACTCGAAACCGCAGTTGAATTAGTCAAAGCGGGCGCGGCCGATTACATGGGTAAACCTTGGGATGACGCTAAGGTGCTCAATAGCATTACCAATTTGATTGCGCTTTATAAACTCTCCCGTGCTAACCATCGTCTCGAGCGGGTGAATCATCAACGCCAAGTGGCGATCGCCGATGCGGACCTCTGCGGGATTGTCTTTGGCAGCGGCGCGATGCAGCGTTGCATTGATTTAGCCTTGCAGCTGGCGCGCTCAGATGTGTCGGTCCTAATCACTGGCCCCAATGGCGCGGGTAAAGACAAGCTTGCCGATATTCTCCATGCTAATTCTCCCTTAAAAAATAAACCTTTTATTAAGGTCAATGTCGGCGCTTTGCCGATGGATTTATTAGAGGCAGAGCTGTTTGGTGCCGAGGCGGGGGCTTTTACGGGGGCGACTAAAGCGCGTATTGGTCGCTTTGAAGCGGCCGACGGCGGCACACTTTTTTTAGATGAAATCGGTAACTTGCCCTTATCTGGCCAAGTAAAACTGCTGCGGGTGCTGCAAACCGGTGAATTTGAACGCTTAGGTAGCCATAAAACCCAAAAAGTGAAAGTGCGGGTGATCAGTGCGACCAATGCGGATCTGGCCCAAGATATTGCCGAAGGGCGTTTTCGCGAGGATTTGTTTTACCGCTTAAATGTGATTGAACTGGCGTTGTCACCATTGAATCAACGCACCGATGATATTTTGCCTTTAGTACAGCATTTTATCGGTAGTGATTTTAGCTTGAGTAAGCCCGCATTGCAGGCGTTGTTGCACCATCGCTGGCCGGGTAATGTGCGTGAGCTGGAAAACGCCTGTAAGCGAGCGGTATTGTTGGCGCAAAGCCATGTGCTGACTGAAGCTGACTTTGGTTTAGCACCTGTCGTGAGTGCTGCAAGAGCTGCGACTTCCCATATTTCTGTAGCTTCTGCGCCGCGACACTTAGAGCAGCGACAGCCCGATCCGCGCAGCTTTGAACAGAGACAATTTGATCCTCAGGCCGTTTATGTGCCAAGTTCTATTCCCGCTAATGCCACTTTTTCTGATAGCTCTGCCCGCGACCAAACACAGTCGGCTAATGAGGTGATAGAGGTGAGTCGAGAAGATATCGAAGCGGCGCTAAAACAGCACCATGGCGTGATTGCTCGGGTCGCCAAAGCGCTTGGGCTCAGTCGTCAGGCGCTGTATCGGCGCATGGATAAGTTTGGTTTAGATAAGTCATAGGCCAAGTGCAGATGCTAGTTTGTAGCTTTTAGGCAACAGCTTCTAGGCGAGAGAAAGGCAATCGATTAAGGAATGTCAGTGTTAATCCGAACTAAAATTATCATTTATTCAATGGTTTGCTGCGCCTTTGGCGTCTTGCTTAGTTTTGCCTTAGTGAAATATATCTCACCTGAAACTTCGGCTGTCGCCACATCTAAGGCAATCGAAATCCCCGATGTGAATGTACAACTCGACTTTGCTGATCTGGAAAAAACCACTGCTGCCATTGAGCTTGCCCTTAAAAATACTGAACAATTGCAGCTAGCGGCAGCCATGCAAGCGCGCCAGAGGACCGAGCAGATTAAGGCAGAACTGCAAAAGCTTGAACAACTTAAACAAGAGCAGTTACAGATAAAACTCTTCAAGTTAGAGCAGCTTAAAGAAGGGCAGTTTAATTTCACCACTCATATTGCTGAGCCTTTACGTGTAGAACCGCTATCCATTTTACCGCCCAAAGCCCCTGTATCCCCAGTGGCGCCCGCTGAAATAGCAGACAACGAGCGAGTCTCGAGTTTAACCTTAGGTGAAGGTTTGCTGGTGTTATTGCTCGCTTGTGGAGCGTGCGGTCTAAGTGTCGCTTGGTTAACACGGCATCTGGGTCGCAGTTTGGACTCCCTCGAAATAGGTCTACTGAACTTTAGCGATAATGACTTTAGCGTGAGTATTCAAGAGTATGGTGAAGGTCAGCTCAAAACCTTGGCCCAGCTATTTAATCATTCGGCGGCAAAATTGCGCCAAGAAAGGCAATACATTTACCAGCGTGAGTTGTTGCTGGATAAGGTGATCCAAAGCTCTCCCAACGTAATGTTATTGCTCGACGACCATCAGCGGCTCATTTACGCCAACGATGCTGCGCGTCATCTATTCCACAAAAAGGGCAAAATGGAAGGTTTGAGCCTAGATGAATTGTTAGTGGACTTGCCCGAAGTATTGGCCTTAGCGCTTAAACATGAAAAGAACGGTCTCTTTGCCATGGGCGAAGATGATGTGGAAACTTGGTATTTGAGTCGCGGCCAGTTTTTGTTAAATAACCAACAACATAACTTGATTTTACTTAAGCAGATGACCCGCGAGCTTAATCGTCAAGAGGTGGCAGTGTGGAAGAAAGTGATCCGCATTATTAGCCATGAACTTAATAACTCAGTGGCGCCCATCGCCTCTATGGTGAACTCCGGCCGACTGCTCACCAAAGATATCGATAATCCCAAGTTAACCTTGATTTTCGATACGATCGAGAATCGCACCAGTCATCTGAGCCAGTTTATCTTCAACTATGCCCGCTTTGCTAAGTTGCCGCTCCCGCAGCGGCGTCAGGTGAATTGGACGCAATTTACGACCCAGTTAACCCAGCATTATCCCTTTAAACTTAGGCATGATTTGCCTGAAGTCGATGGCTATTTCGACCAAGGACAGATGGAGCAAGTGCTACTCAATTTGCTTAAAAACGCCCATGAATCGGGTTCAAACCCAGAGGAGGTCACCCTGTCAATTCGGTATCAAACCTTAGTGGATGGTGCGGGTTTTAGCATTGCGATCGAGGATCGCGGTACTGGCATGTCTGGCGAAGTATTAGAGCAAGCGCTGTTGCCGTTTTACTCGACGAAACAATCGGGTACTGGGCTTGGTTTACCTCTGTGCCGTGAAATTATCGAAGCCCACGATGGCAGTATTAGCATGCATAATCGCAGTGACGGTGGCCTGTTGGTTCGGCTGTGGTTACCACAATAATCCTCACGTTTTGTATCAGCACAGCAATGCGACCCTAGGGTCGCATTTTTATTGTCATCCCAAAACCACCGCCTCTGGCGGTGGTGATTGTTCCTTGAGGCTATAGCCTGAATTACGCCCATGCTAAAAGAGACTTCTTATTCACCACAAGTAAGAGGAGACGAAAAGCAT
>NZ_JALBYT010000044.1:0-30968 GCF_022690845.1 Shewanella sp. N2AIL
CAACACGCTCTACAACGCGTAATTTAAAGGCTAAGGTGTAATCTCGTTGTGTGCGCTTACGGCTTGAGTTAATTGATGTTGTCATAAAGAAGTCCTCTTTATGTCAACGTATTTCAGGACGGGACATGAGCATAAAAAAAGCACCGGTAAGTACCAGTGCTTTTTGCGCGTAACGCTATGCAGATTTCGCTGTGTTAGCCTTTAGCCGCGTCGTTTTGTGCTGCTTGAATTGCCGTTAGGGCGATAGTGTAGACGATATCATCGACTAACGCGCCGCGAGATAAGTCGTTCACAGGTTTGCGCATACCTTGCAGCATAGGACCGATACTGATCAGGTCCGCGCTTCGCTGTACAGCCTTGTAAGTCGTGTTGCCGGTATTGAGGTCTGGGAACACGAAAACGGTGGCTTGGCCAGCGACAGGACTATCAGGTGCCTTAGAGCGAGCAACATTTGGCATAACCGCCGCATCGTATTGTAATGGACCATCAATAATCAGATCTGGGCGTTTTTCTTTGGCGATACGCGTCGCTTCACGCACTTTATCCACATCTGAACCTGTGCCTGAGTTACCGGTTGAGTAGCTGATCATCGCCACTCTTGGCTCAATACCGAAGGCTTTTGCTGATTCCGCTGATTGGATGGCGATATCGGCTAATTGCTCTGCATTTGGATCTGGGTTAATTGCGCAGTCACCGTAAACAAGCACTTGATCTGGCATCAACATAAAGAAGATGGACGAAACAAGGCTTGAGCCCGGTGCCGTTTTGATCAATTGCAGTGGTGGACGAATGGTATTGGCTGTGGTGTTAACCGCGCCAGATACGATACCGTCAACTTCGTTTTGCGCCAGCATCATAGTGCCAAGCACCATGTTGTCTTCTAACTGTTCACGGGCAACGACTTCCGTTAAGCCTTTGCTGCGACGTAGATCTAACATAGGTTCTACGTAACGGTCGCGGACCTCTTCTGGATCGATAATGATCACGCCTTCGCCAAGCACCACATCTTGCTGTGCAGCGATACGCAGAATTTCTTCTTTTTTACCTAAAAGCACACAGCGAGCGATACCGCGTTCGGCACAAATGGCCGCCGCTTTAATGGTACGTGGCTCATCACCTTCTGGCAGCACCACAGTCTTGTGGGCGGCGCGCGCCAATTCCGTGAGTTTGTAACGGAAAGCGGGTGGTGACAGGCGATGCTCACGGGGCGAGTTTTTAGTGACGCTTTCAATCCAAGTTTGGTCGATGTGGCTAGCCACATAATCCTGCACCAGATCAATACGAACCGCGTCATCTACGGGTACTTCATGGTCGAAACGTTGAATGTTGAGCGAGGTTTGCCAAGTGTTGCTGTCGATTAAGAACACAGGTAAACCGGTTTCAAAGGCCTGTTCACACAGCTTAAGAATTTCTGGCTCTGGCTCGTAGCTACCCGTCAACAGTAGGGCACCAATTTTCACGCCGTTCATGGCCGCAAGACAGGCTGAAACGATGACATCTGAGCGATCGCCTGAGGTCACAAGTAGTGAATCAGTCTTAATATGGGTCACCATATTAGGGATACTGCGGGCACAGAACGTCACTTTACGCAGACGACGAGTATGCATTTCGCCGGCATTAAGAATGCGTGCGCTTAAATGCTTCGCCAGATCCGAGGCGCGTGGCGCGACAAGATCGAGGTTGTATGGCACGCTGCCTAAAATACGCAGTGGGCTCTTACCCGGCAGTTGGAACATGCTGGCCGCATCTGAGCGTTGAACACCTTGGTGATCAAAGACTTCAGAGAGATCAGGGCGCGCGCGACCTTCGTCGTCAACGGGTGCACCAATCTTGTTGATTACAGCGCCAATCAGGCGTTTGTTCTTTTTTCCGCCCCAAGAGTTGTAGGCGATTTCAAGGCGATTCATCAACCCAGTTGAAGTATCGCTACCAGGCGTAGCAATAAAAATCACGTCAGCATCCATAGCTTTAGCGATGGCATAGTTCACATCGTCGGCAAAGGGATGGTTACGGGTAGGTACTAAACCTTCAACAATTAAGGTCTCAGTGTTGCTGGCGCAATCGGACGCACGGGCAATGATTTGCTCCATTAATACGTCGGTTTGGTCGGCACGAATTAAGGCTTCGGCATGGGCCATGTCGAAGGGCTCTAACGGATTCACCGTCGGTGATTTGCTCAGAATAGTGGTTGAGCGTTCTGGGCCGTTATCATTAGGTCTAAGTTGGGAAATCGGCTTAAAGAACTGAACTTTAACTCCGTGGCGCTCCAGTGCGCGAACCATCCCAAGGCTTAAGGAGGTCAGGCCGACTCCGGTACCTATGGGGATTAACATAATATTACGAGACATAAAAACCTCTAGTTTCGATGGTTTTTGGCAGAAGAGTTTCTGCAAATTTGCTTGTGAGTATGGCTATGTAAAGCGTAAAGCCGTTTGGGTGAGCAAACGGCTTAGGTCATTTTTTATTTGTTGATCAGTTTAATTGAATCTTCGGCGATTACCCATTCTTCGTTCGTTGGGATCACCATGGCAATCGTGCCTTTATCTTGAGTGATGATGCCTTTCTTACCGAAACGCGCCGCTTTGTTGCGTTCGCTATCGACATGGAAATTGAATATTTCCAGCATGTTGAGCACTTTTTCACGGATTAAATCTGAGTTTTCACCAATACCACCGGTGAAGACGACTGCATCTAAACGGCCCAGTGGCACAGTGTAAGAGGCGATGTACTTGGCTAAGCGGTAGCAGAAGATTTCTAAGGCTAAGGTCGCGCCTTTATGACCGTCTGCGTAACCTTCTTCGATGCCACGGCAATCGTTGGTCAGCTCGGAAATACCCAGCAGACCACTTTGCTTGTTCATCAGGTTATTCACTTCTTCTAAGGTGTAACCCAGTTGATGAACTAAGTGATAGATGATTGAAGGGTCAATATCACCACAACGTGTGCCCATGACCAAACCTTCTAATGGGGTTAAGCCCATAGAGGTGTCGACACTTTTGCCGCCTTTGATGGCAGTCACTGACGCGCCGTTGCCCAAGTGAGCACAGATAACATTCGTTTCTTCAATTGGCTTGTTGAGCATTTTTGCCGCTTCACGGCTAACGAATAAATGACTCGTGCCATGCATGCCATAACGACGGATACCGTGTTCACGGTATAACTTGTAAGGCAGGGCGTAGACATAAGCTCTGTCTGGCATGCTTTGGTGGAAAGCGGTATCAAATACAGCAACCTGTGGCAATTTAGGGAAAGAGGCCATTGCCGCGCGGATGCCGATAAGGTGAGCAGGATTGTGCAGTGGGGCTAATGAAGCACAGTCTTCGATACCTTTGATCACGCTCTCATCGATGATCACTGAGCGAGTGAATTTCTCACCACCGTGAACGATACGATGGCCAACGGCTTGAATTTTTGCTGCTAATTCAGGTTGTTCCGCAAGAATTTTATTAACAATGTATTCAACTGCTTCACGGTGAGCCGTAAATGCACCTAAGGCTGCTTCATGTTTTTCGCCGTTGATTTTCCATTTAATGCGAGAGTCTTCTAAACCAAAACATTCGGCTAAGCCAGAAATTTGGTCGTCACCTGTTTGCGCGTCAATGACGGCAAATTTGAGAGAAGAGCTACCGCAATTGAGAACTAAAACCAGTTTATTTGACATGTGTAAACCCTTTGCCATTGTGTTTAATATAACGATTCAAAATAATGAGGAACTGCGGTGTTTTTACCATATCAGTCTTGGGGCGATTCGCCAGATTGTGCTATGGTAAGAGCAGTATTCCATTGTAGTTGGTGTCTAAGATTGAGCATTAAGATCCTCAAAACCTTAGGTGATGGTCATCAGTATATGAAGACTTGGCCTATGGTTAGACAACTGGGTTTTTATTTTCCTGAGTATCGGGTCGTCCGAGCGACTCAGCTTGCCATACTGGTGATGCCAGTGCTGGCGTTTTTTGTGAGTATGAGCCAGCTGTATATTCACGGTTGGGCATTTCTACCCCAAGCTGTCACTCTCGGTTTATTTTTCATCAGCTTACCGTTACAGGGGCTGCTGTGGTTAGGTTGGCGAGCGCGCCATCCATTACCGTTAACGCTGTTCGACTGGAGTAACCAGTTGAGTGCGAAGTTGTCGTCCATGGGTATCAATTGCCACACCTTAGGCGCTAAAGCCTGTTACCTCGATATGGCACTGATTTTAAAAATAGCCTTTGAGCGTTTAGATGCCAGTTATTGGGAAGAACTTTAGGCTGTTGCCGCGGTTATCCGTGTTGGCTTTTCTATTACTGTGGATTAATAAATCGCGTTAATCCCTTGCCCAACAAATACGGCTTTGATCTTTTCCATGGTTTCTCGGCTCGGTGGTGATATCCCATCGAGCTGATAGCTTTCGCCCATGGCTTCCCACTTGTGTTTACCTAATTCGTGATAGGGTAGTAATTCTACCTTTTCAATGTTTTTCATAGGCTTGATAAACTCGGCCAGTTGTAATGCCGATGCTTCATCGTCGGTAAATCCGCCCACCACCACATACCGTATCCAAGTCGCTTGATTACGCTCTGCCAAATACTGCGCAAATTGCAATGTTCTATGGTTGCTGACTTTGGTTAACTCAATATGTTTTTCATCGTCCATGTGCTTGATGTCGAGCAGGACCAAGTCAGTGTGGTCGAGTAACTCATCAATCACTGGCGTGTACTTACGTACAAAACCATTGGTATCTAAACAGGTATGAATACCTTCTTGCTGACAGGCTGTGAATAATTCGGCGACGAATTCTGCCTGTAAAATGGCTTCACCACCACTGGCCGTAACACCACCATTGCTGGCATCGAGAAAAGGCCGATAGCTGATGATTTGACTCATTAACTCATCGACCAGAACTTCTTTTCCGCCATCAAGATCCCAAGTGTCACGGTTGTGGCAATACTGGCAGCGCATTAAACAGCCTTGCATAAAGGTGATAAACCGTATGCCGGGACCATCGACTGTGCCAAAGGATTCCACCGAGTGGATCCGACCGATAACTGCCATTGTGACTCCTGTTAAAATAAGTGAGGCTGTAGCACAGTGTACTACAGCCTTGACTAATTTAGCTTACAGACCTTTTGTGAATGTACGCGTGATCACATCTTGTTGCTGCTCTGGCGTCAGTGAGTTGAAGCGCACTGCATAGCCAGAAACACGGATGGTCAGCTGTGGATACTTGTCTGGATGCTTAACGGCATCTTCGAGCATCTCGCGGTTCATCACGTTGACGTTCAAGTGTTGGCCACCTTCTTTTTTGTCATTGTGGTCGAAGTATCCGTCCATCAATGCCGCTAAGTTGGTACGGCGAGCATCATCATCTTTACCCAGCGCATTTGGCACGATTGAGAAGGTATAAGAAATACCGTCTTGAGCGTGGGCAAATGGGAGTTTTGCCACTGAGGTTAAAGAAGCGATTGCGCCTTTTTCATCACGGCCATGCATAGGGTTTGCACCCGGTGCAAATGGCGCACCTGAACGACGACCATCTGGTGTGTTACCGGTTTTCTTACCATAAACCACGTTTGAGGTGATGGTCAGAATTGACTGCGTTGGGATCGCATTGCGATACATTTTACGGTCACGAATTTTCGCCATAAAACGTTCAACTAAGTCACAGGCGATATCATCTACACGTGGGTCGTTGTTACCAAATTTTGGATAGTCACCGCTGATTTCGAAATCAACTGCAATGCCGTTTTCATCACGAACAGGTTTTACTGTGGCGAATTTGATGGCAGACAGTGAGTCGGCTGCGATAGATAAACCCGCAATACCACAAGCCATAGTGCGACGTACGTCTCTGTCGTGCAGCGCCATAAGCGCGGCTTCGTAAGAGTACTTATCGTGCATGTAGTGGATTGAGTTCAGTGCAGTGACATATTGAGTCGCTAACCAATCCATTAAACCGTCTAAGCGATTCATCACATCATCAAAGTTGAGCACTTCGTCTGTGATCATGTCTGCTTTAGGGGCAATCTGGATTTTCAGTTTTTCGTCTACGCCGCCGTTAATCGCATACAGCATGGTTTTCGCTAAGTTAGCGCGAGCACCGAAGAACTGCATGTGTTTACCCACAACCATAGGGCTCACACAACAGGCGATTGCATAGTCGTCTGATTGGAAATCTGGACGCATTAAGTCATCGTTTTCGTATTGGATTGAGCTAGTGTCGATAGACACTTTGGCGCAATATTTTTTGAAACCGATTGGCAGTTTATCTGACCATAATACTGTGATGTTTGGCTCTGGACTTGGACCCATAGTGTAAAGGGTGTTCAAGAAACGGAAGCTTGATTTAGTCACTAACGTACGGCCATCTAGACCCATACCGCCGATTGACTCAGTCGCCCAAATTGGGTCGCCAGAGAACAATTCATCGTATTCTGGAGTACGTAGGAAGCGCACCATACGCAGTTTCATCACGAAATGGTCAATCATTTCCTGAGCTTGTTGCTCAGTTAAGGTGCCATTTTTTAGATCGCGTTCAATATAGATGTCGAGGAATGAAGAGGTACGACCTAATGACATCGCCGCGCCATTTTGGCTCTTCACTGCGGCTAAGTAACCGAAGTAAGTCCATTGAATTGCTTCTTGTGCAGTGGTCGCTGGGCGAGAAATATCGCAGCCATATTTGGCAGCCATTTTCTTCATTTGACCTAGTGCACGGTGTTGCTCGGCAATTTCTTCACGTAATTGGATAACATTTGATAATTCTTCACCCGCTTCGAACTGCGCTTGCAGTGAAGTGAATTGGGCAAACTTATCTTTCATCAGGTAATCGATACCGTAAAGTGCCACACGGCGATAGTCACCAATGATACGGCCACGGCCATAGGCATCGGGTAAACCCGTTAAAATACCTGATTTACGGCAAGCCATAATTTCTGGGGTGTAAACATCGAATACACCTTGGTTATGGGTTTTACGCAGTTCTGAATAGATGTATTTAACGTCTTCATCTAGCACGCGGTCGTAGGCCGCGCATGAACTTTCCACCATGCGGATACCACCATTAGGCAACATAGCGCGTTTTAGCGGCGCATCTGTTTGTAAGCCAACGATAGTTTCTAATTCTTTGTTGATGTAGCCAGCGTCGTGGGAAGTGATGGTAGAGACCATCTTAGTATCGAAATCAACAGGCGCGTGGGTACGGTTTTCCTGTTTGATGCCTTCCATGACTTTATCCCACAGGATTGTGGTCGCTTCGGTAGCACCGGCAAGGAAGGATTCGTCGCCTTCAAAAGGCGCGTAGTTTTGTTGGATAAAGTCACGTACATTGACTTCAGATTTCCAATCGCCAGGGGTAAAGCCTTCCCATGCGTTGGCAAACAGTTCAGTTTTTTCGGTCATCGTACTAATACCTTCTGGTTAAGATAAAGGTTATTGGCAATCAGCGTGAAGCGATGCTGAGTATAAGCCAATAGCTAATTCCTGAAATAAAGCTCCCTTCATGATGACGCCCTATGATGGGAACTGGATTTTGAAGTGCTCGTCACTCCAAAAGTCTGTCTATTGATACCCGATAAGATGACAAATATTCGCTTACTTTGATTATCGGCTACCGATCAATCTCTTTTATAATTGGTAAGACCAATTGTCCATAAGCATATTAACATAGGTCTGTCGCTATCGCATCTTAAACGGATTGGTTTGTGCTGGCTTAATCCCAAATTTGCTAGCTAGGTAGCATTTTTTTACTACTATTAGGAATACAGCACGCTTTTCTACTTGGTGTGACATTCAAACTTGTCACTCCTTAAATCACTAAGCCTTTGGTTGTTGCCATTTACTGTCCCCCTTTATTTGGGAGAAATCTATCCTCGTATCGATTGATTTTTGCTGGGGTCGCGTGAGGGGCGAATAAACTAGGTATAACTGCGGCAGTTTTGTTGATGGCTTAGTAGCAAGCTCCCTGTTAGCCATTTGTATTAATTGTAGTTTATTCGCTAACCTTGTTGATTTTTGGGCATGCTGTAGGGCCTCCATCGGGCAAAACGCTAATGCCTGAATCTTGCTAAAAATTATAAAAGAGTGGCTGCGCAAGGTTTCGGCTGCTTATCAGGTATGTTATCGCTTATCACACGGCTAGACTGTCAAGACAGAGGCGTGGGGCGCTGGCGGAGCCAATCCTGTCGATATTGAAGTGTGAGAGACAATCTATTGCTACATCTATGCTTCAGTGCCAAATCAATGCTTCAGGGGAGAGTCGAACTGAGTTTACTGAAGCTGATTTTAGTCATCCGTTTTATTGCGAGTTTGAGCATGAGTGTGTTCGCGAGTTACATAAGCTTACGGTGGAAACGAGTTATTTTAGGGTAAAGACGACCTGAAAACATGTCATCCTGATGGGTGATATTGTTTGATTTTTGGTAAGACCAATTAACCTTTTGTGTTTTTGGCTTCAAAGTTTTCACATTTTTGGTGTGAATAACATCACGCTTTAGCAATATCTACTTCACAGCATGAGCGCGTTGTATGGTACAAAGCGAGACTTTAGTGAATCATCATTTTCAGCAAATCAACATCTCGGTTTTGATTCGTGCTATCTGCGCAATGGCGCTGCAGGAGAGATATATGCTACGCATTCAAGTCTGTTTATCTGAAGTTGGAGTCATGCAATGAAAAGCCCAATTCCATCATCAACCCCAACTGTGATAAATAGCGCCCACGAAGCGCCACAGGTTTCTGCGCACTTTAGTTGTTATAATCAGGCGGAAATTTACGGTACCAGCAAAGTGGTTAAAGCGCCTTGGCAATCTTTTGGCTTGGCTGTGTTTGCAGGTGCTTTCATCGCCTTAGCCTTTGTATTTTATCTCACTGTGACCACAGGTGCTGGCGATGCGCCTTGGGGTTTAGTTCGTTTCGTTGGTGGGATAGCCTTTAGTTTAGGCCTAATTTTAGTGGTTGTTTGCGGCGGAGAACTGTTTACCAGTTCCGTACTCAGTACCGTGGCTTGGGCACAAAAACAGGTCTCTGGCGCAGAGTTACTCAAGTGTTGGTGCCGGGTTTATGCGGGCAATTTTGTCGGCGCTATACTGATGGTTTGTTTGATCACCGCCGCCGGCATGTATGAACTCGATGGTGGTCACTGGGGATTAAATGCCCTTAAAGTGGCGCAACACAAACTGCATCACTCTTGGATCCAAGCTTTTAGCTTAGGTATTTTGTGTAACATGTTGGTGTGTTTAGGCGTGTGGATGACCTTCGCCAGCCGTGATGTGTTAACAAAATCCCTACTGTTAATCTTACCTGTGGCCATGTTTGTCAGCAGTGGTTTTGAACACAGTATCGCTAACCTGTTTATGGTGCCTATGGGCATGATGATCCAATCAATCGCCAGCCCAGAATTCTTCGCATCTTTAGGTGTGACTCAAGAGCAGTTTGCCGATTTAACCGTGACTAACTTTATATTCAACAACTTAATCCCAGTCACCTTAGGCAATATTGTCGGCGGCGGTGTGATAGTAGGTTTAGGTTATTGGTGGGTAGAGCAGGGAAAAACGATGTCAAGCGATCCACACAAAGCTCACCATGAACACTTTTCATCACCCCATTCACATACCGAAAAACCTCAACATGCGAGTGAAATTAAGCTGACGAAGCATTCTTAGAACGCTTTAAATGACCCGTTGAAGTATAAGAAAATGCCCAGCAAATAGCTGGGCATTTTTTATGCTTATTTACTGGGCTGCGTAAAAGAAGCAAATAAAAACAGCATCCGAAGATGCCGTTTTTTGATTAGGTTCTAATTGATAAAGACGATATTAGAATTTCTGTGTATATGTTGCCGTAAATGTACGGCCATATAGGCTGTATAGAGAAGCATCATATTTAAGATTAGAATCTAAAACCGGATCTTCATTAGTTAAGTTACGAATACCTAAACTAATTTTTCCTTCCCACGGTGTAGCATAGCCATAGCTGACATCGAATGTGGTTTGCGAAGACAAGCTTCCAACTTGGGCGTATGTTTTTGGATCTGTTTTTTCTGATTGACCATCAATATATTGTGTCAATATTGATGCTGAGTGATCACCATAGCTCCAGTCGATAACCCAAGTGAATCTGAATTCAGGCATACCATTACGGCCAATTTTATCATTTACTGGCCCCTCAAAATATTCTTCCTCATTATATGAAAGAATATAGCTTAGATCGTACGAACTGCTAAAGTCACCAATAGCGGTTTCAAATCCACTATATGTTAGATTGAAGTCTATACCAGAAGTATCGAAACCTTTGCCATTTGCTTTAGGTGTTGTTGCTGACAACAACATTCCATTCGGATTATCGCCTATACGTTTGATTTCACCGCGGCTTAAGTTACCGTAACCAACTTTTTGTTCTTCTTTTAATAGTGAGTCTAAAGAGACAAAAGTAATAACATCTTTGATATCTAAGCTGTAATACTCAACTTTACTACTTAGCTTATCAGTGATATCCCATACGAGTCCTAAGTTGTAGAAATCTGATGTTTCTGGTTGTAATTTGCTATTCGCAGTGCGTGTCACATCATATTGCTTAGCTATACAGCCAGCAACATTAGTGCCTTGCACATCACAGTAATGGTAATCCGTTGCTGTATCTGCACTGAAAGAATCTGCTGCAATTAGGTCTGATAATGATGGAGCGCGGAAACCTTGACCCCATGATGCTCTGAATACAACATCATCTAAGACTTGATATCTTAGAGCGACTTTTGGTGTTGTTGCAGAGCCAAAGTCAGAGTAGTTATCATAGCGATAAGCTAAGTTTAATTCTAAGTCTTCGGTTACAGGGATAATGGATTCGGCGAACAGTGCATAGACATCACGATCACCTGAAGCACCGTTACCAGCTGAACCAATAACGGCACCAGCAGCGGTTTGCGCATCAACGTTAGCTTCATATTTATATTGGAGAGCTTCGGTTCCTAGGTACCAACCAATGTTACCAGCAGGTAATTCAATGGCTTCAAAGTTTACACCAGCATTAACACTTTGAAACTCCATTATGTCTTGCTTGAGGGTTTCGTGAGCCATGTCCGCTATAACAGATGCACTATTTCCTTCAGGACCAAAGTTGAAAATACCATCTTTCACGTATCTTTCAACCGTAGGTCTGTGTACATATCCAGTACCATAGTTACTGTTTTCAGCTAAATTGTAATGGTATGTGAAGTCCCAGCCAAAGCTGTCATGCGTACCAACTAATCCCAATTGGATATCAGTGCTGTAATCGACAGTTTTTGCATCACGAGTACCAACATCTGTGAAGCGATAATAAGCTCGCCCAGCATTTTCGTTCAAACTGTTACCAGTGTATTTGCCATCCGCATCATAATTTTTTACTTCAACTTGGCCTGGGGCGACATTAAACCAGCCTGCGGCCGGAGCATAGCGACCGAAAGTTTCATTGCGAGAGAATAGACCTAAGCCTTGAAATACGATTTCATCAGAAAGTTCATATTCTGTATTTACATAGCCAGCAGTGTAAGAGCGTGCAGCATGGTTTGCAGCTTCTGCAGTAAAATCGTAACCACAGAAATAGTTACCACTGCCACCATCGTAGGTATGCCCGCCACCCACCATCTTAGGATTATCACAAGCCGTCATGGGTTTGAATTTGCCTGTTTTCCCATCAAGGAAATTACGGGCAGAATATGAAACGCCTGTGGTATCGTCAAATTTTGGCGCTAGGACATTGGAAGAACTTGAAAACCAGCGATCACGTTGATAAATGATTTCGCGGTTTAAGTGTTCAAAAGAGAAAGTGACACTGCCTTTTTCACCAACAGCGCCACCCACAATTTGTGTCTTCCATTCTTCACCACCATCTTGCACTGGTTGTGAGCTGGTCGCTGAAACTTCAAGGCCTTCAAAGCCTTTTTTAAGAATAATATTGACTACGCCAGCAACAGCATCTGAGCCATATACTGCGGAAGCACCATCTGTTAATACCTCAATTCTTTCAATTGCAGCAGTTGGGATAGTATTAAGATTGACAGCGGTTCCACCTAATGTTGGCGAGCCTGGCATACGCTTGCCATTTAGTAGCACTAAAGTACGATCTGAACCCGCACCACGGAGGTTAATTGTCGCTTGTGACTGAGCACTACTACCTGAACGTTCTGAAGTAGACCCGAAGCTGTTTAAGTTACTTCTACGCAGTACGTCAGCAACAGACATTTCACCTGTTTTCTCTATATCGGAGGCACTGATAGTTGTAACGGGTGATGATCCTTCCATATCGGTACGTTTAATACGTGAGCCCGTTACTTCAATACGTTCAACTTTTGCACCGTCGTCAGCAGCAAATACAGCTGACGTTGATAAAGCCGCTGTAGTAGCTCCGCCTATTAACGCAAAGCGAACTGCTTTGGCTAATGTAGAATTTGCGCGCATTTTATTCTCCCTTAACACATGTTGTATGTTTATTTTTATTTTTCTTAAATGGTTACTTATGTAAATAATAAGCACTCATTTAATTAAGCTCAGGATATAAACACAAGAAAATAACAAGTGCAACACTGAGCTTTAATGGATTTTGTTGTTAATTTGTTAGTTTAAATCATTTAAAGTTTGTAAGTAGATTTGTCTTGAGCCAATAAACATGGAAGTTTTGTGTATTTACTGAGGAATTTGTTTGTGATACTTCTTTTTGTTTCTTGTTCTTGCGCGCTTTGTTAATGAGGTATTTTGTTTTTGTTTTTTATTTTGGATCGAGTGTTGAGTTGTGAAAATAATATTTTTTAATTATTTTCATGTAAAAAAGATAAAAGCTGATTAATATATGGTTTGCCATTCTATATATTTGGAATTAAAAGCTTTAAGTGTTAGGTGGTATAAGGTTTTTTGTGCGGTTTAATTTAATGTAATTTTGTTATCCACGATTTGTAGTGATGGACTCAATAATTACAGCACTCAATCTTGTAAAGGTTAATAAGTAATCTTTTGTTAAAATTAATATCAAAAGTGTAATAGCTTAAATATAAAAGGAAGGTGAATATATATTCACCTTCCTTTTGGTTTATGGTCTAGTTTGAAAATAATCTCTCATGTTAAACGAATACATTTTACAAACTGTAATTCTGTTTATTTACTCTCAAGTATGGTTGTTTGTTCTATCGCTTTAAAGCGTACTGGAAAATAGTGTCCTAAATAGCGTAGAGCAACATAGACAACCACTAAGGTGGCGATCACAAGCTCGAATTCTGCTAAGTATTTTATCCATATCGCTAACTCACCCATGTTATTGAACTGGGTTAACCAAGCGGCGGTTTTAAAGAGCGCGGTAGCACCGATAACCATAGGGAAGGTAAAGGCTGCATAGCCTGGGCTAAAGGGCAGCTTTAACAGGTGAAAGAAGGCCAAGTAGATGATGCTCGTCATCAAAATGGCGATGCTCAGCAGTAAGGCTACTAAGGGAATTGACGCCTGCTCGCAAACGGTCAGATAACCCGCGAGTGATAAACTGGCGGGCGCCGCGAGAATGGCTATGGTTGGTTTAGCTGCGTCGGGTATCGCCTGACAGAAAATGAGGCGATAGAGCATTAAAGGCAGCATGACTAAGTAAGCTAACATTCCAAAAACCAAAATTACATTTGCTAGCCATTGGTAGTCAGATACAGGGAAAGACACCGCCGCGACTATGATGCCAATCGGTGGCACGAACCAGCTTGGTACCATATGCTCGAGTTTAAAATCGATGGCGCGGTAGTAGATAAACGCGCTTAAGAAGAGCACATGTATACCTATGGCCACTAGCCACAGGGTTAAGCCAGCTTGGGGGAAATAATCGCCGAGTGTTTTAGACACGACCATCAGCCCCATGGCGAAGGTGGGGATCACGCTACCAATCACTGGGTGGCTGAGTTCGTCCTTTAGAATAGTCGGATGCAGCATAAACTTACCCATGAGCAGTAACAGCAACACAGAGGCGATGATGGCGCCTGTGAGTTGTCCTGCGCCATTAAGTGAAGGTGTCATGTTCTCCCAAGTCCAACCTAAGCTGGCAATGGCAAGTGCCAGCCCTGCCATAGGGCTGGGAAGTTTAGCTGCGTGGGATGTCCAGCGTTTGCGTTTTGAAGTCATGTTGAATACCTCTCAATACTGACAATGCTTAACATCGCTTTTTTGGGGCGCTGTTTTGATGTCCTCAGTGTACTGCGGGTATTAATGGTAAATAAATTTGATTAATTTTATTCATATAATAAGTTTTTCTTACTTAAAGGTTGCCATTAAACTTAAGTTTGAGTTTACAGCGCAGTAGCGTGTGTCCTAGGCCAAGATTGTCTGTATCTTCATCCACATACAGTCCCGCTTGGTGAAGCTGGGCCAATAAATCCTTAGAGTGATACATGCGGCTATTGCCATTGGCCATGGCGCTGAAATAGAGGCTAGTGGCATTTACGCAGTAGGCAGAGGCGGCCGATGGTTGTCGATCCCAAAAGGTTTCGACGATAAAGAGTTGGCTGTTTGGCGTCATTGCCTTTGCCGTGCGTTGTAAAATGCTCAGGATTTGGCTTGTTGAAAAGCAATCCAGAAATTGACTCATCCAGTAAGTATCGGCGCCATCAACAAAGAGCTGGGTATCGTCCAGCAGATCGGTGGCAAAGGTATGGACTCGCGCGGCAACGCCCCGTGCGATGGCATTTTGCGTCGCCACTTCAAGTTGCCCTGGAAAATCCATAATCGTGACTTCAATGTTGGCGTCATAATCGCAGCAGCTCAGCGCCCATTTCCCCGTGTTGCCACCTATATCCACTAAATGGCTTGGCTTATGGGCAAACACTAACGGCAGAAGCTGTGGAAAGGCATGATCCGAATAGTAATGATCGAAGGCAAACCAGCTCTGTTTCGCTTTGGGTGGTAAATCCTTCAAGGCAGGGTAGATAGTATCCCAGTCACCGAAAACCTTGAGTCCTGCGGCCTTGCCTTCGAGTAGTGCGGTATCAAGGCTAAAAAGGCCTTGATAACAAACGTTCTGCACAAAGTTAAGGTTGATGGCGGCCATGTCGTCATGGAGTAAAAAGTGCCCCGTTTTGTCGAGCACATAGCCTGACTCATGCTGCCAAACGAGCCCCATGCTGAGCCCCATATCCAGCAAGACTCCAAGGGCATACTCGCTCAGTGGTGTCGATTGGCTTAACTCGGCCGCAGTGATCCCACGTTCAGCCGCGTTATCTATTTGCGCTAACACATCGAATTTGAGCAGGCAGTGGGCGACTTGGAAACTAATGGGGCCAAAGGCGATTTTTTGCGCTTCAAACTTAGCATTAAAGGCGCTGATATGACTTGGAGTGCGGTAAAAAGGCATAAAAAGGAATGGATTGACGAGAATATCCGTTCTTTATAACTCACTGAGCCGCTAATGCTACTGGTGATACTGAGAACTATGAGCTGCATCCAAACTTGAGCCGGAACTTGTTTGCGCTCTGCAGCTGGGATCTGATTAATGCAATGTCACAAATAAAAATACCCAGCAGAGGCTGGGTATTTTAAAGGGCTGGGTATTTTAAAGGGGAATCCAACGTCGATTATTGAATGTTTTCTTCGTCGCCGAATTGGCCTTGGAATAGCACCGAAGATAAGTAACGTTCGGCAGCCGATGGCAAAATCACCACAATGGTTTTGCCCGCAAATTCTGGTAATTCAGCGATGCGGTTTGCGGCAACAACGGCGGCACCCGATGAAATACCCACTAAAATGCCTTCTTCTTGCATTAAGCGACGGGCCATGTCGATGGCTTCATCATTGGTGACAGCTTCTACGCGGTCAATCAACTCTAAATCTAAGTTACCAGGGATAAAGCCTGCGCCAATACCTTGGATTTTATGTGGACCAGGTTGTACCGGTAAACCCGCTAAGGTTTGCGCAATCACAGGAGAATCTGCTGGCTCAACCGCCACAGAGGTAATGGTTTTGCCTGCCACTTTTTTCAAGTAACGGCTGACACCTGTAATCGTACCGCCAGTACCTACACCGGCAACAAACACATCCACTTCGCCATCGGTATCATTCCAGATTTCTGGACCTGTGGTTTTTTCATGGATTTCTGGGTTAGCAGGGTTATTAAACTGCTGTAATAAAATGTATTTTTCAGGAGCCGATTGACGGATTTCTTCCGCTTTATCAATCGCACCTTTCATGCCTTTCGCGCCTTCTGTCAGCACGAGATTTGCGCCAAGGGCTTTGAGCAGTTTACGACGCTCTAAACTCATGGTATTTGGCATCGTCAGGGTAAGCTTATAACCACGGGCCGCGGCAACATACGCCAGCGCAATACCTGTGTTGCCAGACGTCGGCTCAATCAGCTCGTGGTCTTTAGTCAGTAGACCCTTTTTCTCGGCATCCCAAATCATATTGGCACCGATACGGCATTTAACACTGAAACTTGGGTTACGCGCTTCGACTTTGGCCAGCACTTTACCTTGGCTAACACGGTTTAAACGTACTAGCGGGGTATTACCAATAGTATATGAATTGTCTTCGAAAATTTTGCTCATGGATTGCTTGCTCCTATGTTGGCACTATTGAATCATAATCTGCTGTGGCGCTTTTAGAAGTGATTGTTTGTTCTTCTTTATTCGATTTGGTTATTAAAGGATGTGCTGTTATTCGCAAACCCTGATTGGCAGCCAGTTTAACTGTGTTAACCTCTTGCTAACATAAAAAAGATTGTTGCATTCGCAAGGATAACTTCTTGATGTGTCAATCGTAAAACAAGCCTATCACTCGTATCGGACAAGACGCAAACATGAAACAACAGCAAACGGATTTGGGCAAAGACCCAAAAACTATGGTGACTCCCCATGCTTTTACCATTGCAGACACTGTGCTTTATACGCCATTGGCGGCGCCGCTAAAACGCGCTTTAGCCATGTTGATTGATGGTTTACTGATCACAGTGTTAGCGGAGCAGATGGATTGGATGTTTGTATTGCTGGTGGTCGGTATCATTTATATTGAGAAACGCAGTCATAAATTGGGTCGTTTACTCAAATGGGGACTTTATGCCGCAATGTTAGCTTTTATGTTGCTCACGACCGCCGATAACCTGCTTAATGTTAATGGTTCAAGCAATACCGATAATGAGCAGGCAGTTGAGGGGTCTGCATTGGGTAAACAAATTCTTACCTCGCTTCCGGCCATCATTTCGTTGAGCCTTTGTGATAATTACGCTTGTGGTCAAACTCAAGTTCAATCCCTGCGCGAGGTGATAGAAAATGCTTCAGCATCAAAGGGCATGACAGAGACTGAGCGACGGGAGATAGTCCTTAGCGCCATAGCCAACAGTAGTTTGTCTGCCGCAGACAGTGAAAAGCTCCAGATGGAAGTGCTTGATGGCACCTTGTGGCCGGTTATCGCGCCCCAAGTCGAGTCGCCAACGCTTGATACTCAGTCTGAGCCGCTTAAGTCGATTCAAACCAGTGAACCAACTGATCCCGCGCAAGGTGTTGCGGCAAATGCTGCAAAAGTAACCGAAACGACAGACACAACCAAAACAGTACCTTCGTCAAGCACAAGAGTGAAAAGCGTCGATGATGACGATGAATCCACCACCAACAGTGTTATCGCTTGGGTTAAAGGTTTTATGAGTGATATGGGGCTGGGCTTTGGTTGGGCGGCATTTTACTTTACCGTTTTTACCGCGCGGTTTGATGGTCAAACTTTAGGGAAGAAGATGCTTGGCATTCGGGTGATCCAGCTCGATGGCGCTAAAATCAGTTTATGGGCCGCGTTTGGCCGTTACGGTGGTTACGCCGCAGGCTTCACCACAGGCTTACTTGGCTTTATGCAAATATTTTGGGATGCCAATCGGCAGGGGATCCAAGATAAAATATCTTCAACAGTCGTGATAGACTTAGCACAAATGCATAAAAAGCAACGATTAGAGCAGCAAGTACAGGGGCAAAGTGAGTTAGCGCCCGCGCTTACGAGTGATGATGCCGCCTCTGCTCACCTTACAACAAGCACCCGTTCGGAGCACCTATGAAACAGGTCGTGATTTCGGGGAGTGGCTTATTTACGCCGCCCCACAGTATTTCTAATGAAGCCTTAGTTGAGAGCTTCAATGCCTATGTGGATATTTATAATCTTGAAAATGCAGGCTTAATCGAGCAAGGCCATGTCGCGGCTTTGTCCTATTCCTCAAGCGAATTTATTGAAAAGGCCTCAGGCATCAAGCACAGATATGTGATGGTGAAAGAGGGCATTCTCGATCCCGAAGTCATGATGCCGTTAATTCCAGAGCGCAGTAGCGACGAGTTATCTATGCAGGCTGAAATTGGGGTTGAAGCCGCATTGATGGCACTTAACAATGCCAATCTCAAAGCTGAGCAGATTGATCTGGTGATTGTCGCTTGTGCTTATACTCAGCGTGCCTATCCTGCGATGGCGATTGAAATTCAACGTGCGCTCGGAACGCGCGGTTATGGTTACGACATGCAAGTGGCGTGTTCATCGGCAACCTTTGCAATTGTTGCCGCTGCTAATGCGATTGCGACGGGCTCAGCTTCAAGAGTGTTAGTCATCAACCCTGAGATTTGTTCGGCGCAAGTGAATTATCGCGACCGTGACAGCCATTTTATCTTTGGTGATGTCGCGACCGCACTGGTACTGGAAGAGCAAAGCCTAGCTCAATCTGACAATGTGTTTAAAATCCTCTCAAGCCGCTGTTTTACTGATTATTCGAATAATATTCGCAGTAATTTTGGTTTCTTGAATCGCTGCGATCCCAGTGCTGCCCATCAGGCCGATAAACTGTTCCACCAACAAGGGCGCAAAGTGTTTAAAGAGCTGCTGCCGATGATTTACCAACATTTGGATGAACATCTGGCCGAACAAGCGTTAACGCCGCAGTCTTTCAAGCGTTTGTGGTTGCATCAAGCGAACATCAACATGAATCAGTTCGTGGTGAGAAAGCTGTTGGGGGATGATGTATCAGCGGAACAAGCGCCCGTCGTGTTAGACGAGTACGCCAATACCGCATCCGCGGGCTCTGTTATTGCATTTCACAAGTATTCCAGCGACTTTAAAGCGGGTGATTTAGGCTTGTTAAGTTCTTTTGGCGCGGGATATTCCATCGGCAGTGTGATTTTGCAGAAGTGCTAAGCTGAACCTAGTAGCGCAGATTGTTCTGCGATCTTTATCAATAAAAACAGCCTCAATTGAGGCTGTTTTTATGTTGCAGGAATCGATATCAAACCCACATCATTTTAGACAAGTATTGTTATCTTTAATTATTCTGGTGCGATTGCATGATTGCGGTAGGCTTCACGATACTTGTCGACCCACATCGCCGTTGCGCCACAAATCGCCACAGGCATCACGATAAAGTTGACGATGGGGATCATCGAAAACAGCGTCACAGTAGCGCCAAAGCTAAAACTCGTGCCACGGGTTTGATTCAAGGCAAAGCGCATATCCTTAAAACTGACCTTGTGATTATCGAAGGGGTAATCGCAGTACTGAATTGCCATCATCCAAGCGCTGAACAGGAACCATAATATTGGCGCCAACGTTTGGCCCACCATAGGCACTAAAAACAGCAATAAAAACACCAATGCGCGGGGCAGATAGTACTTGAGCTTGATCCACTCACGCCCAAGGATACGCGGTAAGTCTTTGATTAAATCGATGCCAGTACCGGTATTCAGCGGCTTGCCAGTTAACAGCTGCTCGACTTTTTCAGCCAACAGACCATTAAAGGGGGCGGCGAGCCAGTTCATCACCGAACTAAATACAAAGGCGAGCATCACCAGCATAGTGGTGACGGCGAGTGGCCAAAGTAAAAAGTTTAACCAGCTTAAGTAGTCAGGCAACTGGGCATTCATCCAAGTGAACATGGCGTCCAACTGGCCTATTGCTACATAAATGACGCCCGCAAACAGCAGCAGGTTGATCATCAAGGGAATAAATACGAAAGTGCGCAGGCCTTTACGTGTAATTAAACCAAAGCCATCGAGAAAATAATTAACGCCGCTTTTGGCTGGGAAGGGCAAGGTTTTCTTCTGTGTCATATCGTCTTTCCAAAAAGTTGGGCTACAGCTTGAGAGACAGCCTGATATAAAGATAACTGCGATTGTGATCAACTCATGGGCAGATGACAAGCTAAAAGCCGCATGAATTCAATAAAAAGCGTTACAAAATGCTGCCTGCTTTGTTAAAGTTGCCAGCAGAATGCATTTGCACCACTGGGCTCATTTTCGGGCCAGACTTCAGAGACGCGCTAACTGGCACCATGAGATTAAAACAGATAAAACTTGCCGGCTTTAAGTCGTTTGTCGATCCCACTAAAATTCCTTTTTTACAGGCATTAACCGCCATTATTGGCCCAAATGGCTGCGGTAAATCGAATGTGATCGATGCCGTGCGTTGGGTGTTGGGTGAAAGTTCGGCGAAACACCTGCGCGGTGATTCGATGGCCGACGTGATCTTTAACGGCTCAAGCGCACGAAAACCTGTGTCTGTGGCGGGTGTTGAACTTATTTTTGAAAATAAAGATGGTCGACTCGCGGGTCAGTATGCCAGTTACGAAGAAATCGCCGTTAAGCGTCAGGTGAGCCGAGACGGTGAGTCTTGGTATTTTCTCAATGGCCAAAAGTGTCGCCGTAAAGACATTACCGATTTGTTTATGGGCACAGGTCTTGGTCCGCGCAGCTACGCCATTATTGAGCAGGGCACGATTTCTCGCCTTATCGAATCTAAACCCCAAGACTTGCGCACTTTTATTGAAGAAGCCGCAGGGATTTCTCGCTATAAAGAACGCCGCCGCGAAACCGAAAATCGTATCCGCCATACCCGCGAAAACCTCGAGCGTTTAGGCGATATTCGCAGTGAACTCGGCAAACAGTTAGATAAACTGGCGCAGCAGGCCAAGGCCGCGAAGCAATATCGTGAGCTAAAACAGGCCGAGCGCAAGACCCATGCTGAACTCCTCGTGATGCGCTATCAAGAGTTGCAAGATCAGATGGCGAGTCTGTCTGAGCAAATCCGCGCCATCGAAGTGCAGCAAGCGGCGGCGCAGTCGCTGGCGCAAACCGATGAATTACAAACCACTGAACTGCAAGTGCAACTCGCCCAATTAGCGGAGCAAGAACAACGCGCGGTCGAAGCCTATTATCTGACGGGCACCGACATCGCTAAGTTAGAGCAACAGTTACAGAATCAAAAGCAGCGTGATGCCCAGCTTGAAACCCAGTTGGCACAAGTGAAAGAGCAGATCCTGCAAAACACCGATAAGCTCAACGGCTATAAAGCGAGTCTTAGCGCGTTAGAACTTGAGCTTGCTAAGCTTGGGCCGCAGCATGATGAACAGCAAGAAATCATGGATGAGCTGCAATCCCAATGGGAAATGAGCATAGAGCGCAGTCAGCAACAGGCTGAAGTGGCGCGCCAACAGGCCGTGGATGTTTCGCAGCATAAGTTACAGCTTGAACTGCGCCGCAGTCAGTTAGCACATCAACAGCAATTATTGCAGCATAAACAGCAGCAAAGCAGTGAGCAGCAAGCGCAGCTCATCGCTTTAGTGGACAGCGATCTCGCCTCAAACATCACGCCACTGCAACAAGAAATTGCGTCTCTTGAATCTGCAATCAGACAACAAGCTGAGATTAATCATCAGCAAGAACAACTTGTTAGTGAAAGCACGCAAGTTTTAGATGACGCCCGCCATAGCGCCGAGCACATTCAGCAGCAATTAACCGCGACTAAAGCGCGCCATGAGCTGGTCGAACAGTGGTTGACCAAGCAGGAACAGCAAAGTGATAAACCGCAGTTATGGCAGAGTTTAACCGTTGAAAATGGTTGGGAAACTGCGGCTGAACTCGCCCTAAATGGTTTGTTGACCTTGCCCGTTGGCGTCACTGAAACCGAAATGGGGTTTCAAGCGTTAGCGTCGCAATCTATCCAGAGTGAGTATTTACAGGCTGAGGTGAATCTTACCCCTTGGTTAGCGGGGCTTAAGTGGGCAAAAGATATTCACGCGGCAAAACAACTACTGCCACAGTTAAAGAGTGATGAGCGGATTGTCACCGCCGACGGATATCTCCTCGGTCAAGGTTTTTTAATCACTAAGACAGAGGGCGCTCAGTCACTGGTACAGCTCAGTAAAGAGCAAGCCCAGTTAGCGCAAAACATCCTCGATTTACAGCAATCCTTGCACCTACAGCAAGATAAGATGACTGAACTTGCGGCTACCTTGCAGCAGCAAAGACAACAATTGACTGCTGGCGCGCAAAAATTGCATCAATTACAGTTGGATAAAGCGACGAAGTCGATGCAGCTCAGTGGCTTAACTGAGCAAGTAAAGGCGCGCGCTGAGCAGCAGAGCAAACTTGAAGCGGCATTAAGCGCGAGCTTGCTTGACCTTGAACGCTTGAGCGAGCAACTCGAGTTATTGGGTGAGCAAGAAACAGAGCTTGATGATGCGTTGCAGGCGAGTCTAGATATTCAGCGACAACTCACGCAAGACACGCAGGCCGATAGCGTGCGCCATCAAGCATTGAAAGCGCGTATTACTGAGGTTGAACGTCAGTTATCGACCACGACTTCGGCCTTACAAGCTGTAACTATGCGTATGGCTGTCAGTACTGAACAAATTGAATTACAGCAAGTACGTGTCAATGAACTTATCCACACCCGTGAGTCTGTGTTAGCCGAACTTGCCAAAGTCGCCCAATTAAGTGGCGTAAAAAATAGTGTGCAGCTGACTGAACAGTTAACGCAGCTATTACAGCAACAACATGAGCAACAACAGGGCTTAAAAAACGTCCGTCAGCAGCAAAGTGGGCTCACAGAGGCATTAAACAGTATAGGAATAAAGCAAAAACAAGAGCTTGGTAAGCTTGAGGGCTTGACTCAAAGCCTGAGCACGTTAAAGTTACGTCGTGAAGGAATAAAAGGCCAAGCCAATAGTCAGCTGGAAGCCTTACAGGAACAGCAAATTGTTCTGTCTGAAATCCTCGGCAACTTGCCCGCAGAGGGCATGCCTGACAAGTGGCAAAGTGATTTAGATCAAATACGGCAGAAAATTGTTCGCTTAGGCGCCATTAACCTTGCTGCCATCGAAGAATTTGAACAGCAAAGTGAGCGAAAATCCTATCTTGATCATCAAGATGATGATTTAAATAAGGGACTGGCGACCTTAGAGGAAGCGATCCGTAAGATAGACAAAGAAACCCGAAGCCGCTTTAAGACGACATTTGACTCAGTCAATGAAGATCTCGGACGCTTATTTCCTAAGGTGTTTGGTGGTGGTCGAGCTTACTTAGCGTTAACGGATGATGATTTACTGGAAACTGGCGTCACTATCATGGCGCAGCCGCCAGGTAAGAAGAACAGCACAATCCATCTTCTTTCGGGTGGTGAAAAAGCTTTAACCGCTTTATCATTGGTATTCGCAATTTTTAGGCTGAATCCTGCTCCCTTCTGTATGTTAGATGAAGTGGATGCGCCATTAGACGATGCCAACGTAGAACGTTTCTGTCGATTACTGAAAGAAATGTCACAGAGCGTACAGTTTATTTATATCAGCCATAACAAAATAACCATGGAAATGGCTGATCAACTTATAGGCGTGACTATGCACGAGCCCGGTGTGTCTCGTATAGTCGCGGTAGACATAGAGCAAGCGGTGGCGATGGCTGACGCTGGATAACTAGAACAAAGACAGGGTAACCAATGGAAGATTTGCAACTAGTATTGTTTGTTTTAGGCGCCATAGCCATAGTTGCTGTGCTGGTGCATGGATTTTGGTCTATCAGAAGACAACAACCTAAGTCATTGAAAGATAGTCCAATGGGCAATTTTTATAAGAAACAGGCCGAGAAAGGTGAGCCGAGCCCTAAGCGAATTGATGCCGAAGGATTTGATGCCGACGGTATTGGTGCTGTGCGAGTGCGTAAAGCTGGCGAAATGACGCCTAATAACGAGACTCCCGCGGTCAATCCTTATTTGAAACAGGAAGTGAAGCTAGAGACTAAGCCGCAAGAATTGACATCGCCAGAATTTAAAGCAGAACTTAAATCAGGGCTGAAGGTAGAAACGAAACACGAACCTATTCCAGCTCAGCCTGATTTTAGCTTGCGGCCACCAGTTGCAAAAGAGCAACACCGCGGTCCTAAAGTTTCGCGCCAAGAGCCCGTCTTGGGCACGCAAGTGCCACAAATGGGTCAATCCCATGCTGCTATTGTGGCGCAAAAAGCCGCTGAGCAAGAACAGGCGCTACGTGCCGCGCCGCAGCAAACTGCTTTGTTTGAAGAGAATGAATATAAAACAGATCATCAACAAGAAACGCTTGTCGAACAAGCCGCTGAAGATGAATTAGGTGAGCCACGCGACGTGCTGGTTTTACATGTGGTCGCAAAAGATGGCCAACAGCTGAACGGCGCTGAACTGCTACCTTGTTTCTTAACTTTGAATTTTAAATATGGCGATATGAACATTTTCCATCGCCATGTGGATAACGCGGGCAATGGTAAAGTCTTGTTCTCTATTGCTAACATGCTAAAACCTGGCGTGTTTGATCCGGACAACATGGAGCAGTTCAGTACTCAAGGTGTGGTATTTTTCATGACGTTACCTTGCTACGGCGATGCTTTAATGAACTTCTCGATTATGCTTAACTCTGCGCGCCAACTCGCTGAGGAGATCGATGCCGTGGTGCTCGACGGTCAACGTTTGCCTTGGGGCGAGTTTACTAAGCAAGATTATTTACACCGTATTCGCGCTAACGCTTAGCCGACGCCGCAATTTGGCGGTTAATACATTGATGAGGCCGCGATTGCGGCCTCATTTTTTATGATCTACTTTTGTGATCTAAAGCATTCTGGATAAAGAATATGCAAGACATTCAACTCGATACACTAGTGTCAGAAGACGTTACCCCTGAAAACGCATCGCAGGTGATGCAGGCGCTCAGCCAATCACTGAACGAGCACAACATTCGTTACTATGTGGATGATGCGCCGAGCATTACCGATTCCGAGTACGACAGGTTGATGCAGCGTTTACTCAAGCTTGAGGCGTTATATCCCCATTTGATTGTGGCTGATTCACCGACTCAAAGGGTGGGCGGATTGGCGCTCGCCAAATTTGATCAAATCACTCACCTTAAACCTATGTTGAGCTTAGATAACGCCTTCGATGAAGCGGATTTCAGTGCTTTCCACAAACGTGTCACCGATAAAGTGGGTGAGGTGAGTTTTTGCTGCGAGCCTAAACTCGATGGCCTTGCCGTGAGTATCTTGTATAGAAATGGCGTACTTGAGCGCGCCGCGACCCGCGGCGATGGTTCTGTCGGTGAAGACATCACTGAAAACGTCAAGACGATCCGATCGATACCGCTTAAATTACGCGGTAATGATTTCCCTGAACTCGTCGAAGTGCGCGGTGAAGCCTTTATGCCAAAAGCGGCCTTTGAGGCTTTGAATGACAGGGCGCGCGCTAAGGATGAAAAACTCTTTGTTAATCCCCGTAACGCCGCCGCTGGCAGTTTACGACAACTCGACAGTAAAATTACCGCTGCCCGTTCATTGGCTTTTTATGCCTATGCGTTAGGGGTTGTTGAGCCGGATTCTCATCCGTTAGCTAAAACCCATTTCGAGCAGTTACAGCAGCTTAAGTCGTGGGGTTTACCCGTTAGTAGCGAAATCAAAGTCTGCGCAGAATTAAGCCAAGTCTATGACTACTATAAAGACATTCTCACTCGTCGCGGCGATTTAGCCTTTGAAATCGATGGCGTCGTGATGAAAGTTAACGATATTGCCCAGCAGCAACGTTTAGGTTTTGTGGCTAAATCTCCCCGCTGGGCGATTGCCTATAAATTCCCCGCACAGGAAGAAATGACTCTACTTGAAGGCGTCGATTTCCAAGTGGGCCGCACAGGTGCGGTGACGCCAGTGGCGCGCTTAAAGCCAGTATTTGTTGGCGGCGTGACGGTATCGAATGCGACGCTGCACAATGCCGATGAAATTGCCCGTTTAGGCATTAAAGTCGGTGACACTGTGATCATCCGCCGCGCTGGCGATGTGATCCCACAAATTGTTGCCATAGTGCCCGAAAGACGCCCTGAAACAGCGACTGATATTGTATTCCCACACAATTGTCCTGTGTGTGGCAGTTTAGTCGAGCGTCTCGAAGGTGAGGCAGTGGCGCGTTGTAGCGGTGGTTTATTCTGTGAAGCGCAGCGTAAAGAAGCGATTAAGCATTTTGCATCCCGCAAGGCTTTAGATATCGATGGCATGGGCGACAAAGTCGTCGAGCAATTGATTGATAAAGAACTCGTCCAAAGTCCTGCGGATCTATTTAAGCTCACCGCCTCTATGATGACTATGCTCGACCGCATGGGGATGAAGTCGGCAACCAATTTAGCGGCGGCGATTGAAGCTGCCAAAACTACAACACTTGCGCGTTTCTTATATGCTTTGGGTATTCGCGAAGTGGGCGAGGCGACAGCGGCAAACCTTGCGGCGCACTTCGGCAGTTTAGATGCGCTGCGGGTGGCCACTGTGGAGCAGTTAACCGAAGTGGAAGATGTTGGCACTGTGGTGGCCCAGCATGTGGCGCACTTTTTTGCTCAGCCCCATAACCTTGAGGTTATCGATGCCTTAATCGCTGCTGGTGTGCATTGGCCCGCCATTGAAGCGCCAAGTGCAGAGGCGCAGCCGCTTAAAGGCCAAACTTGGGTATTGACTGGGACGTTAAATCAGCTCAATCGTAATGATGCTAAGGCGCAGTTGCAGGCGCTGGGCGCGAAAGTGGCTGGTAGTGTCTCAAAAAATACTGATTGCTTAGTGGCGGGTGAGGCAGCAGGTTCCAAACTCGCTAAAGCGCAGGAGCTTGGCGTTAAGGTGATGGATGAGGACGAGTTATTGGCACTGCTCGCTGCGAACGCTTGATTGCTGTGGGCTGAAATAGGCCGCTGGCTTTGGTCTGATGTTTTGCATCTACAGTTTAAAAACCACTGAATCGTAAGTATTAAATAGCGCCTTACCTATGGCGTTATTTTTATTTGCACGCGTAAAAAGAAATGGGGGAAAGATAGTCTGCTTTGGCTATTGAATTAGCCGCGATTGGCACCATCTCCTTAATATGCTGTTTTAGTTTTTGCTAATTGGAAACCTATTTGAATTTCAGTCACATCACTTGGCTTGATGATAAAGGCCATATTAAACCGCCGATCTTTTTATACGCACTCTTGGCTTATCTTGCGCGCGGTTGGTGCATTTTTATCGCCTCGCTGACCCAGATGGGTGACCGTTCAGAGTTAGTGCGGATTTTTTACCCTGAAAAGTCGGATTTTTTGCTAGCACTTGGGGCGGGACTTGGCGCGGTTTTGATTTATCTTGTGGTGATTGCAGAACGTCGCCGTTCGCCTCAATGGTTAAGACCTATTTTTGTGCATTTAAAATGGGGCCTGTGGTTGCTGCTGATGATTGATGGTGTCTTGCTGGGGCAGCGGCTGATCCATGGTCAGTTCTTGTTCCATTGGAGCCTCGCTTTAGACGCGTTAGTCTTGTTCTGGTCGGGCATTTATCTCATTAAATCGAAGCGACTCAGTTATTATCTCCGTGACTGGCCAAAAGAAGAGCCAAAAATAGAACAAAAAGAGCTTCAGCCTTAAGATCCTATCCTATTGTTATTTAGTCTCTTTATTTAACTCTGAGGCGCAGGGCACAAATTAATGTGTCTTATGCCTCAGTTTGATAAGGATTTTTCATTTGTACTCTGCATCGAACGCTTTGAATCATCTATAGTTATATGTACTTAGCTTGAATGTGCCCTGTTGGATACGCAGATGAGGTCATCTGTTTATGTCCTGCATCACATTTGAAAGGAGTCATACTGCGTGGCAAAAGTACCTCAAAAAAAATTATCACTATCAGAAATTCAACTTGGCATGAGAGTCAAGTTGCCCTTGTCATGGACGAATCACCCCTTTTTATTTAACCGCGTTGATATCAGCAGTGCCGCTCAAATCGAAATGATCCGTGGCCTAGGCGTCCCCTATGTGTTTTTGTTATCGGAATCGAATGCCGAACTGGATATTGTTGAAGAAGACGATGACATTGAAGACGAGATAGCAGTCGAACCCGAACGGGATCTCAAGGCCGATACCCGTAAGGCAATGCGTTTGAGTCAGAAGCGTTTTCTTATGAATGTGAATAACTCCCGTAATGTGTTTGGTAAAATAGTCAGCGATCCTGAAGGCGCCTATCGATTATCGGCGGCACTGGTCGAAGACTTGCTAAGCCATTTGCAGGAAGTTGAAACACCGTTCCTTACTTTGGTTGGGATGGATGAGAAAGATGTGAGTGTGACCCAACATGGCGTCTCTGTGGCTGTGTTGGCAATGATGATAGGTCATGCACTGGATTTAACCCCAAGAGAGTTGCGTGATATCGCTCTTGGCAGTTTGCTGCATGATATTGGTAAGCTTAAAGTGCCCGATGTCATCCGCCGAAAGCGTGGCGCGCTGACGACACACGAAGCCAGCTATTTGCAAATGCATCCTAATTTTGGTTTTGACATGCTGAATCGGTCGGGATTATTCCCTAAAGAGGTGTTAAATATCATTTTACACCACCATGAGTTTGTTGATGGTTCAGGGTTTCCTGATGGATTGACGGGGCATAAGATCCCAATTATTACGCAGATCGTGAGTTTAGCAAATGATTACGATCAGCAGCTCAGTGGTCAGCAAGTGACATCTCCTCAAGTGGCACTAGGTTATTTGTTTAAAAACCGTGCGAGTAAACATTCAGAATCACTGATTTCTGTGTTAGTTAAAATTCTCGGCATCTACCCACCGGGAACGATAGTAAAGCTCTCCGATGACAGTATTGCGAAAGTGATCATGACCACCAAA
Organism: Shewanella sp. N2AIL; assembly: GCF_022690845.1. Lineage (NCBI taxonomy): Bacteria > Pseudomonadati > Pseudomonadota > Gammaproteobacteria > Alteromonadales > Shewanellaceae > Shewanella > Shewanella sp. N2AIL. The sequence continues at coordinate 28,879 of NZ_JALBYT010000044.1, forward strand.
GAAGTGAGTCAGCCCCAAGTGTGGGCTTGCAAAGTGGACGGGAGTGACGCATCGCTGCGTTTCTTAAGTGATGAAGGCGTGACAGTGCAAAAAGCCATCAAAGCGGAAGAATTGTCCGAGGGCGCTATTCGTACCTTGCAAGTCGATAAAGGGGTTAGTTTCTATTTTAGTTCGCTACAAACTTGAATCTTATGCGCTAAGTTCCGTATTCTATCCGCTGATATGATTCCCTTAGGGCTAATATGGCGAATGTAAAAGCAGAAAATGGCGCAGTAAAATCCAGTGTTGCCTTGGTCGGTTGTGGATGGTTTGGTTTTGCTTTAGCAAAGCAGCTTGTCCATGAGGGCTATAGAGTCACAGGCTGTAAGCGCAGCGCCGACGAATTATCGGCATTAACTGAGGTCGGGATTGATGCCTATCCGCTGCAATTGGGCAGCGAAGCACCCTCTGCCCCCGATGCTCAGGCGTTAAGCGGTTTATTTCAAACCGATTATCTAGTGGTCAATATTCCTCCCCGATTAAAGCGCGGTAACGCCGCGTATCTTGAAGAACTGCAACAACTCATCGCATTAACCCAAGGCTGGCAATATCAGCAGATTGTGTTTATCAGCACTACGGGCGTGTATCCGGCCAAAGATAAAGTGATGACCGAAGCCGATGCCTTGGCAGAATCTAGCGACAGCCAAGTGCTATTAGATGCAGAAGCTTTATTTCAAGCCTTGCCCCATGCCTGTATTGTCCGCTTTGCGGGGCTCGTAGGTCCCAAACGTCATCCTGGACGTTTCCTTGCAGGGAAAACTGATGTCAGTGGCGCCAATGTAGCAGTGAATTTAGTTCACTTAAGTGATTGTGTTAGTGCGGTAAGTCGGATACTCGCGGCAACGGGCATAGGGCTAGCTGTGGCTCCGATTTATAACCTCTGCGCGCCAATGCATCCTACCAAAGCTGAGTTTTATCAGGCTGCTGCCGAGTCCCTAGGTTTAGTCGCGCCCGAATTTAATCAACAATCCATGCCGAGTAAAGTCATCCAAGCTGACGCCATTGTCACAGATTTAGGCTTTCGATATCAGTATGCTTCTCCGCTGGATATGCTAGCGGCATGTTGAGAAAGGTTAATTATTGTTAAAGGTAAAAGCCGAGCTTTTAGGTTATCTTTGGCTTCCAAGTTTTGCTTGAGCGAATGTGTCATCCTTATTTAAATCAATGACGAATAAAAAGAGACAATATAATGAGCGTGTTTAATCGAGTTCGACCTATAGCCGCATTGGCGTGCGGATTAATGCTGAGTGCCAGCTTTGCACTGCAGGCCGCAAGTTTCGAAGAAGGCAAAGATTACGTCACTGTGGCGGGGATTACCGAAGCGCAAAAGCCAGTGCTGCGAGAGTTTTTCTCCTATAACTGCCCACATTGCTATAAGCAAGAACCACTTATGGACCTGACAGTGCAACTGCTCGGCAAAGATGTGGCTTTTGAGCGCACCCCTGTGGGCGCCGGCCGTCCTGCTTGGGAACTGAGTCAGCTTGCCTACTATGTGGCGCAAAAATTAAAGATGACTAAGCAAACCCATGGCGCTATTTTCAAGCAAATCCATGAGAAAGGTGAGCAATTTACAGCACCTGAACAGGTTAAAGCCTTCTTTGTCGCCCAAGGCGCTAAAGTGGATGATGTTGATACCGCAATGAATTCCGTCGATGCCAAATTCACCCTAATGAATTATGACTCTCAAGCTGAGCTTGCAGGGATCAAGGGCGTACCCTCATTACTGGTGAATGGCCGCTATATGCTGACGTCGACCGCGCACACGCCAGAAGAGTTGGCGGCATTAGTTAAGTTTTTAGCCGCGAAGTAACCGCGTTTAATAAATGGAGACTAGACTCATCGCGGCTATCGAATAAGCGCCTTGCGAGCTGCATTGGGAAACTTATCCCGCTATTGGCTAATCTAGCGTTAATAACCCAGTCTAGGCTTAATGCCGATCAGTTAAGACAGATCGCTTGACGATCTCGCTGAAAAGATCAAAATCCGATGACCTCATGTCATCGGATTTTTTTATGCAACTCTCAGAAGCACTCGCCCGCACTCATATTACC
>NZ_JALBYT010000045.1:0-29605 GCF_022690845.1 Shewanella sp. N2AIL
AATGCACGGCAATTTAAGTTGGATGGTAAACGGGAAAGGGCTTATCCAAGAGTCCTTAAAATGAGTAAAAACAAGTATCCGGTTAGACCAAAGAAAAATGCCGTTCACTCTTAAGTGAACGGCATTATGGCTGTCCCTGCTTTTTTCTGCTTTTTTCATAGCTCATTTCAGGAGGCACTTATCTCGAAAAGATATGGCTGTCCCTGCTTTTCTGCTTTTGTGAGAAATGCTCTGCCGTAGCAGCAGAGCATTTATAACTCATTTCAGGAGGCACTTATCTCGAAAAGATATGACTGTCCCCGCTTTTCTTATCAGGAGGCACTTATCTCGAAAAGATATGGCGGTCCTGAGAAAAATCCTTTAATCACGATCATTAATGATTTGTGGATCAGGGCTAAGTAACAGTAAAGTATTGTTAGTATTAGTGAGTACAAACTGAAACTTAGTTGTACCAGAAGTGTGGTCAAGGTCGATCATCTGCAATATCGCGCCATCACTGCTTAGGGTCAAAGCATCTATAATGCCATCAAAGGGGGTTAAAAAGCCTGCGCCTACGAATTTAAGTCCCTTACCAGTTTGGTCATCGAGTAGGTAAGTGATAGTGCTAGCAGCAGTAATAGTCACATCACCTGGGCATTCACTTCCTTCTGCATTTGTATAAGTGAACACAGGTTCACCATTTTCAAGAGCCACCGTGACTTTAACATAATGAGCTTGTCCATAATTGTCTGACATCTGTTATTTCCTTTGTGTGTTGTTAAAATTTAATACTTTGTATTCCTGCATGTTTTAGTCTATTTACGAGTTCTTGATCTCGATCCAGTTCCCCTAAACAGTCAAGCGCTCTACTATAAGGTTGTAAATATTGGGGATCTCTATCTTTATTCTGAATTTGCATGAGTCGATTCTTTGCTCGCATGCAGTTCTGTTGCATGGCTTTTATATCATGTTGTTGATTGAATAATTGAGCATTTAGTAGTTCCACTTCTGCCATGCTGGCATGATATTTAAATTCATATGGAGCGTCATTGATCAATGTTGTAAGTAAAGCTTTTGCTTCTTCTATTAGATCCCAGCTTTTCTGGTACTGCCCAGTAAGCTGGTAATATTGAGCGGCATTTTTTAGCAGCATAGCTTTCAGTGGGCCGTATCTACGACTGGAAGAAAAAGCAGCCTTTTCTTTTGAAAGTTCAGCTTGCAAAGTTACAGGTGTATAAGTACAACGAGGATCTTTAAGAGTAGCGTTAAGCAACATTAGTTGGAACTTGAGGTAATACAGTTTTGTTTTCCATGCGGAATTTTCGGGATCTAAAGCTACAGCCTGCTGCATTAGGCTTTCTCCCTGCAATGCATTATCAAAAGCTTGCTGAGTAAGGTTTTGATATCCCAATAAATCAGAACTATTTCTCAAACTGCTTGCCAGTCTGTCTAATAGATATCCATCCACACTATTTATTTTCCTTATTGCTTCTAACCCAACCTGCAGCTGCTTATGTATTGTGATTGCAGAATTTAAGTCACCCTGAGAGAGGGCTGCACTCGCTAACCAAGATCTCGTATCCGCCACATCCGCAATGAGCTGACTATCCTCAGGTGCTTTGGCCAAGGCGAGCAATTTTAGCCTTAGCGACTCTTCAAAATCCTGCCGTGCTTGAGTAAATTCTTGCTGCTTCATTGAAACCGAGCCCAAAGTATTATGGGCGTAAGATAGCTCCATGAGCGCATCTTTATCTTCGGGCGCAAGGGCGTACATGGTTTGGCTGTATTTTAAGTATTGCTCGTAAAAAGGGCGTGACGCCGCCCAATCACTCACATCATACTTAAGCTGCCCTAACCAAAAGGCATTGGCACCTAGAGTTTTTAGTAGGGCTAAGTTTTTCGGCTGCACACTCAAGAGTGGCAGCATTTTTTCTTGCGCTGCGAGTAATGCGCTGCGAGCTTCATCGATTTTATTGCGCGAATATGCCACTTCGCCCATGGCCTCTAAGGTTTGGCCGTGTTGGAAGCGGGCGTCAAAACTTAAGTGTGCATCATCTTCTGTATTGGAAAAATCACTGAAATATTCCAGTGCTTTATTGCTGATCCCGTCGAGTAAGTCCATTCGGCCGATGCCACGCATCTTGTCGGCGAAGTCGCCCACCATAAAGCCGAGCAAATCTTCGGCGGCGAGGCGTTTTTGCAGGGCGAGTTTTTCAGCTTCTATGCTGCGCACACTCATGATAATGGAAGTGAGGGTGAGGACGCATAATAGGGTGACGGTTAAGCGCCTCGTCCAGCGCAGCATATTGGCGCGTTTGGTGGAGGCTGTGATAAAGGCGGTTTCGGGATCGTCTAAATCGAATAACGGATTTTGGCTGAGGCTTTGGGCTTCTTTTAAAGGTTTACCTTCAGCGAGTAGATAGGCGCTGTGTTTGGCTTCGCTGAGCCAGCGTGTTGAAAGATGCTGTAGGCGACTCTTAATACTCAAGCTGTCGCTATGTTCGCTAATCCACGCCGTCGCCCGTGGCCAACGGCGCAGCAGGGCTTCGTGGGCGATGCTAAAGCAGGGTTCACCATTTTGCAGATGCGACACGAATAAGCGGCTATCGACCATGGCTTGCACTAGGGCGGTTTCGGCGGTGCTTTGCAGCTGCGACCAGCGGGCGGTGCGGCTGGTGATGGACTTTTCATCTTCGCGCAAGGTGACTAGCAGGGATAAAATCCGTGGCAGACTGGCTTTTTCGGCATCGCTTAAATGGGAAATCGCTTGCTCGGCATTTTTACCAATCGCCCCTTCAATACCGCCAAGGGCATGATAAACCGAGACTAATAACTTATCGTCGGCGCTGCGCTGCAAATACAAGGCCTGCAGCGTGTATTGCAACATGGGCAGTGCATCTGGGTTACTGGCGGCGTCGCTGCAGAGCATTTCATCGAGCGGCATCGCGGTTTCGCTGTCAACTTCCCAGCTTAAGTTGGCGGCCACCGCGGGCAGGCGGATCATTTGCAACAGTTCAGTGCGTGTCGGCGGCGCTAAGTCAAAGTGTGCGCCGCGAGATTTGCCGGCCATTAAGCTTGGGTAGCCCACAAGTAAAGGATAAAAATCGTTGCGACAGGCACTGATAATAATCACGGCCTTAGAGGTGGCGAGTTGTTCCAGCAGTTCAACAAATACTGTGCGCTCGGTGTCGCTAAATAGCGGTGATGAGAGCAACACTTCTAATCGGTCGATAAACAAGGCAAAAAACGGCTGAGTAAAGGGCTGAACCTTGAGAGCTTGGGTGCACTGGTTGATTACGCCTTGGATATCTTCGATGAGTTGAACTGCCAGAGTATCGGCACTCATGCCTTCGAACACTGGCGTGTCGTTGATTTCCCAGTCGAGCATAGCGCTGGCAAGATCGGTTAACAGTTGCCCTTTACTCACATCGGCAAAATCTAAGCTGCTGAATGACGCGACACCAATGCCGTTATAGCCGCCGCCCTTCATTAAATTGGGCACAACACCGGCATTTATCAGGGAGGATTTACCGCTGCCACTTGGGCCTAAAACCAGACAGAAGGCACGACCATAGATGATTTGCTGGCTGATACGGTTAAGCAAAGTGCTGATTTGTTCACTGCGACCAAAAAACACCTCGGCATAGTTAGCGTTATAGGCTTGCAGACCCGGAAAGGGCGAGCCGCCTTGCCAACTTTGCGGGCTGGCGGTGGCTTTGTGGCCGATAGGAAAACGCACTTCGGCTAAGGTGCGATAGCCGCGTTTGCGTATGGTTTCTATATAGGTGGGATCGGTGGCGCTATCGCCTAATGCTCTACGTAACTGATTGATAATTTTATGTAGTGGGTTGTCGCCAGTATCAACACCCGGCCAGCAGTGGCTGACTATTTTATCACTGCTGATGACTTCGCCCGCCCGTTGGCAGAGAAATAACAGCACATCCATCGCCTTGGGCTCAAGTTGTTTGACTTGTTTGCCAAGGAGCAGACTATTGGCGCTGGGATTGATTTGCCATTCACCAAAGAAAAATGTGCTGTCACTCATAACGATATCCATTTATTGAGTATTGGCTAGCGTACTGTGGGAAAACGTATCGTTAGTTACCACTCTTATAGTTATATTTTTGTTGTTTTTTATTGTAAGTGCTCGGCTGTTGTCAGCCTAAGGTTTGATGTCAAAGCCTTGACATTATGCCTATTACATTTGTTATTTAAAAGGAATAACCCTTGATAATCAATGTAAATTTTATTCATGGCAGCTATGGGGAATCATCTGCGGCTTGTCATTTTTCTGTCAACAGTTTGTGCTTTACGTAGCATGTTAAATAACGCGGCGGCTTTTGGCTGTTTATTAGCAAAACATCAACAATGGAAAAGTGCCCACTATGGGCACTTTGCAATGAGAGAGAAAACTCGGGCGGGCTAACTTTGTCGAGCTAACTTTACCGTGTTAGCTTGGGCCGGTTAACTTGAGCCTCGCCTCTGGTTTAACATTGGCATTTAAAGCCCGCGTCTTCTATCTGCCCCTTAATATCAGCAGCTTAATGTTAGCGGGTTAAGATCAATGCCGTGGCTTGATAGCTTAATCTGGCCATTTGCCCTTGATCTTGCAGTTCTAACTCATTGAGTTCGAATGGCGGCTGTAAACCCGAGGCTTGGATGAGCTTAGGGTCTAACATCAGCTTTAACTTTGGCGACTCTGGGGTCAGCCAATTAGCCGCTTGGGTACGTAGAATCGCCACCTTTTGACCTTCGGCATTGGTGCCGGTTAACGTGCCACTTAAGCCAAAACGTCCGGCCTCGGCGACCGATAACTCAAAGTTGATTTGGTTAGGCAAACCTTTATCCCAAACCGTGAGCACTTCGGGCTTGATGCTCGCCGAATTGACATAGGACTTAAAGACAGATTTGACCGTGCGCTGCACTGGGCGGCCATCGACTTGGGTTTGCACTGTAATTTCAACTTCACTGAAACCCGCATTACTGCTCGAAAGTGCCACGCCCGCGGGGATCACCGCTTGCCATGTCTCACCTTGTTTTACCATCGTCAGTGGTTGCATATCGCCATCGGCTTGCTTGAGTGTTGCCTGCGGCACGAAGGTGTTATCACTTTGGCTGAGTGCGAGTTCAAGCCCAAGGGTTTGCGCATCAGCCGCGATAGCGGAGGAGGCTTTGACACTCAGTTGATAGGGCGAGCCTTTTTCCTTCACATTGACTAAGTAGTTGGCGCTTGGCGTTAACGGCTGACTGACCTGCAGGCGATATTGGCCCGGTGTGGCTTTCGCCGACATTTGCAGTGCGCTGGAATCATCGGTTAATCCTGCGCTAGCAAGGGCATCGGCGTTGGCCATCGATTTGACCAATGACTCATTGGTGTTTATCCCGCTGCTGTTGGCCGCTTTGCCTTGGGGTGACTGATTAGGGCTAACGCGCTGAATTTGTACGCGCTCAGGGGCAATAGCCTCTGCATGCATTAAGGCGCCAGAACTGGTATCGCCCCGAGGCGCAATGCGCACTAGGCTCGACGCTTGGCTCATGGTGAGGCCCACGCCCGCATTAAGCTGCGCGCCGGTTACATTGACCCAATACTCGTCACTTTGGCTGGCTTGTTCAAGCTGCGGCGCGCTTGCCTGATACTCGCCATACAAAGGGGTGATAAAGCTAATGTAATCCGTACTGGTGTTAATGGGCGCCAGTGTTGGACTGGCAATATTGCTATCGACAAGATCGGTATTGCTCGGCGCGGCTAGGGTTAACCCTTTGGCGTACATAGGGCTGGCATTGGTTTTTGGATCTATAGGTGTGGCTTCATCTTGGCAGGCTGCGAGCAGTCCGCTTAGCGCCAAGACACTGGCAAGTTTGCTGAGTGTGTGCATCTTAGTGCTCCTTAAATGTGGTTGCGGATCAGCGTGTCTAAATTGAAACACGCACGGCGGCTCTGCTGATGGCTTAGGGGTTCTTGGCCACGGGTCTTTTGTTTATCGGTAAACCAGACTGTGCCAGCTGCCTTTTGCGAGCTGCAATTTAAGAAGCCGTCGGAGCAGCTATCGAGCCAGTTTTGAGTAGTTTCGAGCGCGACTTGGTATTGGTAACCCGCGCAGTAACTGTCGCTGTCCCAAATGGCGGAATCAACATCTGAGCCCACCACGACCTCGAAGGGTTTACCCAGCGATGGGCGACCTGCAGTGCCGTAGAGCATAGTGTTGTTGTAGTTTGCCATCCAACCCACTTGCTGTTGTTTCACCGCATTGCTGCCATAGCCTAAGAGCCAGCCTAAGCTGGTTTCGAACACATTACCTTGGTTCACCGCATCGGCCAGCGGCGTACCAGCACTGGATGGGGCGAGGGCGATAACCTTTGAGGTGGCGTTGATCACCGCAGGATAACGACTGTCCCACGTGGGGTTAGATAAAATCCACCGCACTACGTTGCCACCATTGGAGTGGGTCAGCAGAATTAAGTCATCGATATTTTTGGCTTGGATAAAGCTATTGAGCTGGGTCGCCAGACAACCTGCGGCGCTTTCTTCCCACATATATTGGTCAAAGTCGCAGTTGATCACTGTGTAATTATTTGGCACTGGGATGCCTTGGCGCACTGAGTTAACAAATTCGGGCGTCCAGTAATCGGCTAAGGCATTGGTCTGGTGACCCGTACCGTGGATAAAGGCAACTCCGGTTGCAGCTAATGTCGCTGGGCTGACAGCTAACAGACCCAAGAGCATGAGGGCTTTTTTGATCTTCATGGGTATATCTCGTGTTGTTGGTCTTGTTGATAGTGGCCGCGCAGTCCGTTGCGACTGTTTAGGGCAAATCGGTTAATGCTAAGGATTTGCCGTAATTTAGCGTTAAATCGGCTGACATGGCTCGGGTTATATGCGCCATAGGCGCGGGTTACTCACTTTGGGTAGAACATGATTTAAGGCCTGAATACGACGAATAGGGTGAATGCGCTAGTTTAGGTTGGCAGCCAATGTGATTGCCGTAACTTAGCCATTATCAACAGGACTTAACTCAAGCTTCTTAACCTAGACGCAACATTTTGAGCTGGCAAGTAAAAAAATCACCATATAATTGAATAGCATGGCAGTATTTTAAAGCATACGTTTTAATGTCAATATCGAGGGCGATAAGGTGATGATAAGCAATGACTAATAAATGGTACTGTGTTTTATGGTGTTTGAAATCATGGCTCGATTACGCAAAAGAATTTTCTGTGACATTGGCTTTGCGTTTGAGTTAATAGGTTTATCGTTCTGTATATAAAGGTTTTTTGGATAAATCCGCTAAACTTAGCCACTCGCTTTGTGAGATCGACATCAGCTTAGTGCATTTAAAGCGTAAACCGATTAGGCTGAGCTGAGTTAAAGTAGTATCAACGTGATAAATACCCATACTGCCAAGAATGCACGCATTTATGATAAGTCAGCTATCAAGTCATTGATTTAACCATTTTTTGAAGCGTTGATTTGAAACATTGATTGAATCACTAATTAGAAACAGCGATTCAAACAATGATTGAGCGATGGGCTGAAATACGAGATGCAATGCGACTTGGGCAGGATTAAAGAGATAAGGGAGAATAAGTTTGGCGATAGAACATAATGAGATGGTGAGCTGCTTAAGTGGATTGCAATGCCGCACTAACTTCACCATAAAAAACATTACCGAATACATGCTCCCAGACACCAAAGAGGCGTTCTATTTACACCTCGACGGTAAATCACCGAACTTGATTATTCGGCCCGCATTTGAGGTTTTTTCTGGCGAACTCGTCACCATTGCAGGCGTGCATGCCAAATACGATTATTTCCACAATGCGGAGATGACTCGTTTTCCAAAGCGTTTGCATAAGAGTCTCACCGAAACCCACTATGGACTTGCCTTTAGCTTTGACACAGTCGAAGCCGTGCAGCAATTTGTCAGCCGTTTAGGTGCCATAGTCAAAGGTGTATAAATTTTAGTCTTGACGCTTTAGGGTTAAATTCCTCAATACCAATGAAAATGAGGAATTTAACTGCTGCCTTTTTACGCGGCGTTTCAGTATATTCATCAATAGATGAATTTTGCTGGAGCCTGCCATGTCGCTTATTCCCGGTCGTCCTAGGGGCGTCGTTCCATTTAGCGCCCAACCTGAATCGCCGCCCATTCTCGGTCGTCCGAAGGGAAATTCAGACGCGCGTCAACGCTTAATAACCGCTGCCTTAAGTCTCTTTAGTCATCGCAGTTATCCTACTGTATCTACCCGTGAAATCGCCCGCGAAGCCGAGGTCGATGCCGCGCTTATCCGTTACTATTTTGGTTCGAAAGCGGGTTTGTTCGAACAAATGGTGCGAGAAACCCTTGAGCCCGTATTAACCCGCTTACGCGAAATATCCGCGGCTGAAGCGCCGAATAATGTCGGCGAAATCATGCAGACATACTATCGCGTTATGGCGCCCAACCCTGGCTTGCCACGGCTGATTATACGGGTATTGCAGGAGGGCGATGGCTCGGAACCCTATCGAATTATCTTGTCTGTATTTGAGCAAGTGTTAACTCTGTCGCGGCAATGGCTCGAATCCACCTTAGTTAATTCGGGATTATTAAAAGAGGGTGTCGACCCCGATTTAGCACGGCTAAGTTTTGTGAGTCTTATGGTATTTCCGCTTATTGCCCCGCCCGTATTAATGCGTCAGTTCGGCTTTTTTGATGCCGATGCTGCGCTTTTGCAGCGCTTAGCTCTGCACAATATGCAGGTTTTTACGCAGGGACTGTTATGTGAACCAAGGAGCCAGTCATGAGCTCAACGAAAGGTTTGACTATGTTGAATGACCAAGATTTTAGTCGCAATCGTTTCAGTAAAAGCAACTCAAGTAACAACAGTTTAAGTAACAACAGTTTAAGTAGCAGCAAGTTAAGAAACAATAAGTTAACTAATCAAACCGCGTTAATTAAAAGAGTCGCGACAGGTGTCGTTTTAGGCTGTTTGCTGCTGCAGTTAGCGGCTTGCAGCCAAGAGTCGCCGAGCGTCCTTGGCACAGTCGAGCGTGACAGGCTGACACTGACCGCGCCCGTGGGTGAGTTGATTACTCAGGTAAATGTGGTTGAAGGTCAGCAGGTTAAGGCGGGCGAGGTGCTACTCACGCTCGATTCGACCTCGGCCAATGCGCGCCTTGCCCTGCGTCAAGCCGAGCTTGAACAGGCCAAGGCTAAACTTTCTGAGGCGGTGACTGGTGCGCGTTTAGAGGATATAGAACGCGCCAAGGCCGTGCTCGATGGGGCGAATGCCAGCGTGAAGGAAGCGCAGCGAGCCTTTGAGCGTACTAACCGTTTGTATGCCACCAAAGTGCTGAGCCAAGCGGATTTAGATACCGCCCGTGCAGCGCGGGATACCAGTTTAGCCAAGCAAGCCGAGGCCGAGCAAAGCCTGCGCCTATTAGAAAATGGCACCCGTAGTGAGCAGCTAGAACAAGCCAAAGCCGCGGTGGCCGCCGCCAGCGCCAGTGTCGCCATCGAACAAAAAGCCTTAGCCGACTTGAGCTTAGTGGCGGCGCGTGACGCCGTTGTTGATACGCTACCTTGGCGTGTGGGCGATCGCATTGCGGCGGGTACTCAGTTGATTGGTTTGTTGGCGAGTGAGGATCCCTATGTGCGGGTTTATCTGCCCGCGACTTGGTTAGACAGAGTGAAGGCGGGTGATAAGGTCAATATCCGAGTGGATGGCCGCGAAATGCCGATTGCTGGCACAGTGCGCAATATCCGCAGTCAACCCGCTTATACGCCGTTTTATGCGCTTAATGAACGTGATCGAGCGCGGCTGATGTATCTGACTGATATCACCATTTCCGCCGCGGGTCAGGATTTGCCGACGGGCATGGCATTAGCTGTGGAACTCGATGTGCAGCCAAAAGTGCAACAAAAAGTGAAACAGCCATGAGCCACGCCGATTTTGCTATCGAGACCCAAGGCATGACCCGCGCCTTTGGCGGCGTCAATGCGGTGGAAAACCTCGACCTCGCCATTCCCAAGGGAACCATTTATGGATTTCTTGGCCCCAATGGCTGCGGAAAATCCACATCAATCCGCATGTTGACTGGGCTGCTGAGCCCAACGTCGGGGGAAATCCGCGTCTTGGGTGAAACCTTACCCGGCGCCGAGGAAAAACTGCGTCGCCGCATCGGCTATATGACGCAAAAATTCTCCCTGTACGACAATCTTTCTGTGCGGGAAAACTTAGAGTTTGTCGCGCAAATTTATGGTTTGAACCGCCGAGCCTCAAAGCTACGGATAGCCGAGTTAGTCACGCTGTACGATTTAGTCGGCCGAGAAAAACAAATGGCAGGCTCCATGAGTGGCGGCCAGAAACAGCGTTTGGCCTTAGCGGCGGCGACCTTGCATCACCCCGAATTGCTGTTTCTCGATGAGCCGACTTCAGCGGTCGATCCCGAGAATCGGCGCGAGTTTTGGGAGCGCTTATTCGATCTCTGCGCCCAAGGCACCACGATTCTTGTGTCGACTCACTATATGGATGAAGCCGAGCGTTGCCACGGTCTGGCGATTTTAGAGCGGGGGATAAAACGCGCCGACGGTTCACCCCAGCAGCTGATGGCGGCGATGGGCGCTCGGGTGGTTGAAATTTCAGGGGATGATTTACGCAATTTAAAACAATCATTGATCAGCGAGTCAGCGGTATTGTCGGCGGCGCAAATCGGCAGTCGTTTGCGGGTGTTAGTGCGCAGCGATATTGAAGATCCGCTCGCTTGGCTTAAACCTCGGGTTGCCAGCCGGACGATGGAAGAAGTGCGCGCTAGCCTAGAGGATGTGTTTGTCACTTGCACCGGCGAGCGTTTGGCTGGGGTGTCCAAGGGAGAAACTGACCATGTGGCGTAGAATTTTTGCAATTGTCGTCAAAGAGCTGCGGCAATTATCACGGGATCGTATGACCTTTGGCATGATAGTCATGATCCCGCTGGTGCAACTGATGTTGTTTGGTTATGCCATCAATACCGATGCGCGCCATCTGCCCGCGGGGCTGGTGAATTTGAGCGATTCTGCCTACAGCCGCTCATTGGTGCAGGCGGTGGAAGCGACGCAGGTGGTGGATTTCAAACAGCGTTATTTAAGTGCAGCCGAGGCAGAGGCGGCGATCACTCGCGGTGAAGTTAAAGCTGTGCTGTATTTGCCCGCCGATCTTGATGAGCGCTTAGTGCGTCACCCAAGCTTTGCGGGTCAGCAATATTTAGCTCAGCCAGTAGGGCAATGGCTGGTGGACGGTTCTGATACGGTTGTCGCCTCAACCATTCGTAGCCTTAGGCAAATGCCGCTGGATGAAGTCGCAGGGAGAGCGCAAAAAGCCGTGATGCCGAGTTTTGAAGTGGTGCAATATTTCAACCCTGAGCAACGCTCTGTGGTCAATATAGTGCCCGGCCTGCTGGGGGTGATTTTGACTATGACCATGGTGATGTTTACCTCCGCCGCCATAGTGCGTGAGCGCGAGCAGGGCAATATGGAGTTTTTGATCACTACGCCAGTACGGCCGCTGGAGTTGATGCTGGGTAAAATCGTGCCCTATGTGATCGTCGGCTTTGTGCAAGTGACCATTATCCTGAGCGCAGGGCATCTGTTGTTTGATGTGCCGATTCGCGGCGGGATCGATTCCATCGCCCTTGCCGCTATGTTGTTCATTTGCGCCAGTTTAACCTTAGGATTAGTGATTTCGACCATAGCTAAAACCCAGCTGCAATCGATGCAAATGACGGTATTTATCCTGCTGCCATCGATTCTCTTGTCGGGGTTTATGTTCCCCTACGAAGCCATGCCTATCGCGGCGCAGTGGATTGCCGAAGCCTTACCCGCAACCCACTTTATGCGCATGTCACGGGCCATAGTGCTACGCGATGCCCAAGTGATGGATCTGCAATTTGATGCCCTGTGGATGATAGGTTTTACCTGTATCGGGCTATTTATCGCCAGCATGAGATTCTCGAAGCGCTTGGATTAGCCCTGTGCTCGGCATTTTTGCTAAGAGCAAAGTGCCGAGTTTTGATATAGCGCAAACTATAGATAAACAGTCGCGCTAAGCCATTGAAATCGATATTGCTTAATTAGGATATCCCTTACACTACCGCTAGGGCCATTGCCGCCATCATGCTTAGGGAAGGGAATTCATTATGCCTGCAATCATTTGTCATAGCGCGCTCGAAGCCGTTGCATTAATTCAAAGTGGCGAGACGCTGTGGACGCATTCCATGGGCGCCACGCCGCGTATCTTACTCGAAGCGTTGGCGCAGCACGCACTCACTAAAGACAATCTCACCTTATTACAATTACATACAGAGGGCGCTGAATCCTTAAGCCATCCGAGTTTACAGGGACATTTACGCCATCGATGTTTTTTCGGTGGTCTGCCGACGCGGGCATTATTGCAAAGTGGTGATGCGGATTACGTGCCGATTTTCCTGTCTGAAGTGCCTAAGTTATTTCGCTCCGGCGAGCAAAAAATTGATACTGCGATTATCCAAGTGTCGCCGCCCGATAAGCACGGCATGTGTTCCTTAGGGATCTCGGTCGAAGCCACGCTTGCTGCCTGCCAAGTGGCGGGCAAGATCATCGCCCATATTAATCCACAAATGCCACGCACCCACGGCGATGGGTTTATCCATATCGACCGTTTTGCTGCTGTGTATGAAGAAAGTGCGGCCTTGCCGATCCATTCTTTTGGTACGGGCGATGCCGTGAGTCTGGCGATTGGCAAAAATGTCGCCCAATTGGTACGCGATGGTGATTGCCTGCAGATGGGCATAGGCGCAATCCCCGATGCTGTTTTATCTTGCTTAACCGACCATAAGGATTTGGGCGTTCACACTGAGCTATTTTCTGACGGCATATTACAACTGGTTGAAAAGGGCGTGATTAACAACAGCAAGAAGCGATTTTATCTGGGGAAATTAGTCACAGGTTTTGCCCTGGGGAGTCAAAAGTTATACGACTATGTTGATGATAATCCTGCGGTTATCTTTATGGACATAGAGCAAGTCAACGACACGTCCATTATCCGTACAAACCCTAATGTAATGGCAATTAACTCGGCGCTGCAGGTCGACCTTTCTGGCCAAGTGTGCGCCGATTCGATTGGGACTAAAATCTATTCCGGCGTCGGCGGCCAGATGGATTTCATCCGCGGCGCTGGGTTATCCGAAGGTGGGCGCTCTGTAATTGCTCTGCCCAGCACGGCTGCAGGCGGCACGATTTCTCGCATTGCAAGCGTGTTATCACCCGGCGCGGGTGTCGTTACCACTCGGGCCCATGTGCATTACATTGTGACCGAATATGGCGCTGCCAATCTACGCGGCCGTTCATTGCGCGAACGGGCACAAGCGTTGATCGCTATCGCTCACCCAGATTTTAGGGAACAATTGAGCCGTGATGCCTTTGAGGTGTGGGGATTAAGACTTCTTTGAGTGATTGCTTGAATCTGAATCGTTGCCTGTTGTAAATCGAGTGCAGTTGCTTCCGTGACACGCCGTGAAGCCATCCATGGCGGCTCTACGATGACATCCATGTCATCGAAGGTCACGTCAGCTACTACATTCGATTCTTATTATAAAATTTGATATTTATCATCATCTTTGAGTCGGTTTAAAGAATAGTTAAAATTTTAATTTGATAGAGGTGCTAACCATTTGAAAATTTTTGGGGCTTACTTTTATTAATATTGCTAAGTTTAGCGGCATTTAAAATCAATCATATATTGTAAGGTTGATGTTCAGGCTGCAGGTTTGGAGGCTGAGCGTGTGCATTTTGTTGGTTTAGTTAAGGTAAACGTGCAGTACATCAATTAAAGGTTAGCTTCAAAAAGGAATCTGAATGACCAAGGATCAAGATTGTAATAGTAGGAATATACCTCTCCCTATTCAACGAGAGGTTAGGCAACGTTGTGGCTTCGGTTGTGTTATCTGCGGAATGCCACTCTATGAATATGAGCATATGGAGGAATGGGCTAGCGTTAAGCGCCATGTCGCTGAAGAAATAACGCTATTGTGCGATCAACACCATAGAGAAAAAACGGGTGGGTTCCTGCCCAAAGAAATGGTACGCAATGCTGATTCAGATCCATTTAATCTTCGTGAAGGCGTTTCTAAACCATACTGCCTTCATTTTTCGGGAAAAACTGCTGAAATTGAGATTGGCGGAAATAGCTTCACATGTGAGGATCAAGGATATGGAACCGCAATGGTACCTATTAGCGTAGATGGTACTCCCTTGATTGGGCTGGTTATGGCGGATGGACATTTACTCTTAAATCTTGTTATTTTTGATGAATTTAATGCACCAGTTCTTCATATTAAAAATAATCAGCTTTATTACTCTACTGCACCATGGGATATCCAGCTAGTTGGTACAAGGCTTTCAATTCGGGAGGCACATCGTAAGATACTTATAGAGATAGACTTCAAACCACCAAATAAAGTTGTTATAAAACGAGGCCGATTTTTAAGAAATGGGGTAGAGATTTTAGTAAGGCCGAGTAATATTTTGATTACAAATAATGCAACCTTGCTCAGTGGTTGTCATGCGCATAATTGTTACGGCGGCTTAATTGTCGGTCATCACGAACAAAGTTTAGGTGGCTTTATGGCATTAGGTTGTCTACCTCGGTATCTCGGTGATCGTTCCGAAGCTCTTAAGTTTGAACGTGAATCAATGGCTGAAATTGAAGTGAACAAGTCTAACAATAATAAGGGTGGTGTGAATGCGACCCGCTGTTGATGTGTCAGCCGTTATTGATAAGTTTATATAAGAAGATCAAAGAGTTAAGGTGGTGACAGTGTATTTGGGTTAAATATTTGTTCTGGCTGGGTCGAAGATATGTGCAAAGGTTAACTGAATTAAGCACTGGCATGTAAGTGACCGTTGGCGGCATGGATGCCGTCGTCGAGCCCTCATGGACGAGTTCACGGCGTGTCACTGGAATGATAGTGCTTAATGTCTAACTTGGAATAACGTCAACAGCCCAATAAATCCTGTCTTGCTTTGTATAACTGCTCTCTGTTGTTTAAAGAAACGAAGCTATTTCCCCATGCATTCTGCTAACAGTTTGACGAAAAAGTCGCTGCCTTTGCGTTCGCAAAAGGCGATATTGCGCTCTGGGATGGTTTCGGGATCGTTGTAGTTAGCAAGGGCTAACTCCATGCTGGCTTCGCGGATGATGTGCAGGGTTGGGTAGGGCGCGCGGTTGGTGAAGTTGGCTGCCCCGTCCTGTGGTTCGCCATCGAAACAATAGTCTGGGTGAAAGGTGGCGAGTTGGTAAGTGCCTTCGTACTCGTGTTCGATAAGCGTATCGGTTGCCATGTCGATGAGGTCGAGATAAGCATAAAACCCCTCAAAACCACGGGGCAGAATAAACAGTGTGGTTTCGGATTCGGGGTGGGCGTCGAGGTATTGGCATTCTTCGATCAATGCCTTGAGTACTAGTTTGACTTTAGTTTGTTCCACCACCAGATACCGAATACTGCCGCGTTCGACTTCTTGTCTGGCGAAGGGGCAAATATTGTATTTCATGATCACTTTTTTGACCCAGTTGTCGGTTTGTTCAATGATCATGTCGATTTCGTTCATGGTGGTCGTGGCTCGTGCTGACAAAAATTAGGGAGCGATCATAGGGATGATAGACGCCACAAGCAAGACTGCCATAGTGATATTGAAGATCTTCTGCTGGCGCTCATTTTTTAAAATTCGCTTAAAGGCCACGCCAAAACCGAGCCACACAATGGCGCAGGGGAAGGCGACACATAAAAATACTGTCGCGATAGTGATGACCTGCGGGGTTAAATCTTGCTGTACTGATGTGAACGTTGCAATCGCGCCCACCGCCATAATCCAGCCCTTAGGATTCACCCATTGAAACGCCGCAGCTTGGATAAAACTGAAGGGTTTGGCAATGGCTTTGCCTTCCATCTTGCTACTGCTGTTGGCGATAAGCCAAGAAAGATACAAAAGGTAACCTATACCGACGACTTTAATCACTTGATGGATGATAGGATAGCTTTGGAAGAGCGCGCTTAAGCCCAAGCCGATCGCGAGGATCATGGTTGGGAAGCCAAGGCTTATTCCCAGCAGATGCGGAATACTGCGTTTCACGCCAAAGTTAACCCCTGAGGTCATCAGCATAATGTTGTTCGGCCCTGGGGTGATCCCCGATGAGAAGGCGAATAGCGCGATAGCGAGTATTAACTCCATAGATAGATCTCACACCTTTCATTTTCGTTGTATGGCATTGTGATTAATGGCGATATTTCGGCCGCGGCCGTCGCATCTGCTTGCGCAATACTGTGTGGCTAGCAAGTTTTTGCTGCGTTTGATTGCAGCGCAGGCGAGGCATTCTAGCGGTTAAATATTGCCGCGCCTATACGGCATAGCGAGTTTATAAACGAAAAAGAATAACAAAATAGGTTGAAGCACTAAGAGGCTCAATTTTGAATGGAGAGTATTAGCGCAGGCTGCTGATTTCCCAGTGATGGCGAGAACATCAATCTATATTGGAATATGCTGATTTAACACTATGATGCATATCAACTTTCAGTTTTAGCAATAGCGACTATCCTTAGACAGAATTTTATAAAATGAGGGAACAGTGCATGATCAATCCGCTGCATAACGCGTTACATCGAGAGCGAAGTGGAGAGCTTAATCGGGGCCTAAGCCGAAGGCAGGATCTAAGCCTAAGTCGAGGACTAAATCTAGATATTAGCCGAGTGCTCAATAGATATTTAGCAGTGTTAGTGCTGCTGTTCACGGGCGTTTTAGGTCTTACTGGGTGCGTGACTGTGACGGATAACGCGGCGCAGCCGCTGCGAACCACAGTCGTGATGTCTGGCGATCTCAGTGAATTACCACCAACTGCCATGACGTACACTTGGCATCCCAAGTTTCAAAAAATTATCACAGACAAGCGCTTAGAGCCGCAGCAAGTGTTACAGCACATGCAAGATGTACTCGAACAGAGTTTGCAGAATAAGGGATATCGCTGGGTTGAAGATCCACAACTGGCGGATTTTCAGGTTGGCTTTGGTGTCGCCATGGGCACTGAAATGAGCGATGAGCAAATTCTGGCGGTAACAGGCTTGGTTGCTGGGCTTTCGACCGACGGTGTGAACACTAAAAAGTATGACAAAGGCACTGTGGTGATAGCACTGTTTAAGCCGACTAAAATAAAGGGCGGCGGTGACGAGCCCATTTGGCGTGTGCTTGCCCAAGGTTTTGGCAACATTAAAAAGATGGATGAGCTAACCGAAAACTTCGACAGTTTAATTGCCAGCATGGTGGCCAATATACCATCGGTTAATGTGGCACCTTAGTCAGCGTTTTAGTCTTGCTTCGTTTCAGTTCTGGCCTGAGTGAATCAGCATCTTGATAAGAGCATTCGCCAGATAAACGGGATTAGTGCGTAATTGAGCGGCTCGGTCCCACATTTGTGGCGCTAGCTCCCATTTTTGAATGGTGAGGCATGGTATTTTAGTGACAGCCATCTCAATAAAGGGCGCGACAGTGAAAACTGCCGCGCTTTTTCATTTTAACGGGTAAGGCCCGTTTCGATTTCAGGCAATCAGTCGTGTTCGACGCTGATCTCGTAGGATGAAAACTTACGAATGTTAATCACGCCCGTATCAAACATTAAATACTGACCTTTAATCCCCTGCAAAATCCCGCTCACCACCCCATTTTTATCGAAGTTGTGAGAAGTGATCTTCTTCGGAAAGGTGTCGATGGGATAATGAATCGGCTGAATCGTTTCATCTAAACGCTCGATACTGTAATCGCCTTTTTGCATACCGATTTCGTGCAACTTCGCCTCAATTTGCGGGATCAGTTCTGCGGCTTTCGCATTCAAATCGATATCGTCGGCGTGGCCCTTTAACATGGCTTGCCAATGGGTTTTATCGTTGACCAGTTTCGCCAATTCAACTTCGACCAGACCTGAGAGTTGCCTTGTTGGCACTTTAAAAATCGGCAAACCTTGGGTGGCACCTTGGTCAATCCAACGGGTGGGCAGTTGTGTGTGGCGGGTGATGCCGACTTTTACGCCCGAAGTATTGGCCAAATACACATAATGCGGCACAAAACAGTGGCTCTGGGCCCACTCGGGTTCGCGGCAAGTGCCTTGGTCGTAATGGCAAGTTTCCGGCTTCATGATGCACATATCGCAACTCGCCAGCTTTTGCATACAGACAAAACAGTGGCCCTGCGAGTAACTCTTCTTACTCTTTTTACCGCAGTTGCAGCAGAAGATATTGCCCGTGTGGGTCAAGGTTAATTGCTTGCCTATCAATGGATTGAGCGGGAGTAACTCATCACCGACAACGAGTTGATATTGCACTTGTTGCGCGTCATCTAACTGTACGCGCATCTTTTTTAGCGTTCCTAACATGGTAATCCTAATGTGTTGCGTTCTGGTGCAGCTTAGTCGCTCATCATGCGGTCTAGTGCACACTTTCGTTATATCGTCATTGCGTGGCCGTCAGTATACAAGATTATCCAAGCCAGTTTAGATAGGAATTCTAGATAAGTGAGTCGATAAGTAAGGCGATAAGTGAATCGATAAGTCAGTCAATAAGCGAGTCGATTGATGGCGTTAATGACCAGAGTCGATTGAATTAGTCGATTGAATGAGCTGATTAAGTGCGTCTTTGTAAACTGTACTCAACTCCATCGTCTTAATCAGACTTTTTGAGGGTAATGATTTGAGTCTTATGATGAAAACCAGTAAGTTACCCAGCATTACAAATGGAGGTGTACTTATGCGGTTGGTTTTAGTGCTGATGTTCTTCTTTTCAACGGCTGTCTTCGCACAGACGGATAAGACGGTAATTCATTCAGAAATTTTGAATGATAACATCAACTTACAAATCCATTTGCCAGATACCTATGCGCATTCCAACGACTTTAACTATCCGGTATTAATCGTATTAGATGGCTCTACCCAATTTGAGCATGTGGCGGCGAATGTCGGTTTTTTAAGTACTTATGCCATTATTCCGGAAATGATCACCGTTGGTGTGAGTTCGGATCAACGGATGAAGTATTTCACGCCGACTCAAATCGATAAATTCAAAGACAGCTCCGGTAGTGCTGAACAGTTCAGGCAATTTTTAGAGCAAGAGCTACTCAGCGAATTAGGCAAAAAATACCGCACCTCGGATTATCAAATACTCACGGGCCATTCCTTAGCTGGGCTGTTTAGCAGTTATGTGGCAATGACGCCTAATAGCCAATTTGATGCGGTGATTTCAATCAGTCCCAGTTTATGGTGGGACAGTGATTGGCTAGTGCTTAAGTCGGCCGAGTTATTACACGCTAAGCGTGCAAAACCACTGCGCTGGTTTTTGAGTATGGCAAGTGAACCCAATGAAATGGCGAGCGCGTTTGCGGCGCAAATTAAGCAGTTGCAAGACGGCTTAGGTGCAAACTCAACGGGTAACGCATCAAAGCAGCTGTATTGGTTTTACAAACATTTCCCCGATGAAACCCACGACAGTACACCGCTTGTTGGCAATATTGAGGCGTTAAAGACCCTTTTTGCCGGTTGGAATGCTGTGCCTGAAATTGCCGTTATGCCACTCAAGGACCTAAAACACTTCTATCGACAAAAGAGCGCTGAGTTTGGCTATGACTTTCCACTCTTTGCTCAGCAATATAATGTTTATGGGCTCAAAGCGACTTATGAACAAAAAACGGCTTGGGGCGTTGAAATTCTCGCAGAGGGGACGCGCGCGTTCCCCAATTCAGAGGTGTTATGGGACAGTTTAGCGACCGCCTATGATCTGGATGGACAGCTGGAACAAGCGATAAAAGCCTCCGACAAAGCCGTGCTACTGGCAAAACAAACGGATTCCGTGTTTTTAAATGAGATCCTCAGTCAAGCTAAGCGCTTGCAGTCGCAAGCGAAAAAGTAACCGCCCCAAGAGAGGGGTTAACTACAAAGTTGCAACATGTTTGGACAAGTCTCACGCGGCTAGGTAATCTTGTGATCTTTTTGATAACTGAGAATTTATCTTGCCTGCCAACCTGTTATTACTGCTTGCCGCCGCGATTTGGGGTTTTGGATTTGTTGCCCAAACCTTAGGTATGGAACATCTTTCTCCCTTTGCGTTTAATGGTATTCGTTTTTTAATGGGGACGTTTAGTTTAGTGCCTTTGGTGTGGTACTTGCGTCGGCAAAATAAGCTGCATGTGAGTGCGCCAAAGGATTTAGTGCGCGGCAGTTTGCTGGTCGGGGTTTTACTGTTTGCGGGCGCGTCATTTCAACAGGTCGGTTTGCAATACACCACAGCAGCGAACGCGGGTTTTATCACTGGCTTATATATAGTGTTAGTGCCTGTGCTTGGGTTAGCACTAAAACATACAACAGGCTTGAATACTTGGCTTGGCTGCGCGATTGCCGCGGTCGGTTTGTATTTTTTAAGCGTTAAAGATGGCATGAGCATAGGTTATGGCGATGCCTTGCAGTTGGTGGGCGCCTTGTTTTGGGCATTGCACATTCTGGCGGTGGATCATTTTGCCAAGCGGATCTCGCCCGTGGTGTTAGCAATGATGCAGTTTTTCGTCTGCGGCGTGCTGAGTTTGATGGTGTCGGCGGTAATTGAAGTCACCACGCTCGATGGCGTGATGGCGGCTTGGGGTTCACTCTTCTATGCGGGGCTGATTTCGGTAGGGATTGCTTATACCTTGCAAGTGTTGGCGCAGAAAAATGCGCATCCTGCCCATGCGGCGATTATCCTCAGTTTAGAAACGGTATTTGCGGCCATTGGCGGCATTATTTTCCTCGATGAGAGTTTGAGTGTGCGGGCATTATTCGGCTGTGGCTTGATGTTGCTAGGGATGTTGATCTCCCAAGTGCCACTGCGTTACTTAGTCAAATCTCGGCATCAAAAAGTGACTTAAACAAAAACGCCGCTGGCATCTGCTTAGCGGCGTTTCTATTTTATGCATTTTTTAAAAAGCGCTTTAAGTGCTGCCTGTAAATGCAAGTTCTAAATGTGTGGGCGTGCAAAGCGTTCGCTCGTCGTAAAGGTTAACGGCTTAATCTATCAAGTACGAGATCATCACCCAGGGCATAGAGGGATGCTACTAGTTGATCTTCTTGGGCGAGATCTGTGAGTCCAAGGCCGATAGTCGCCCGAAACAGAGCGATACCTGTGTGGCCAGCGGTTTCATATTGGCTACTAAACTGCTCGATATTGATGCCAAGGGCGTTGATCTTATTTGAGATATCGAGCACGAGTCCGGGTCTGTCATAGGCTACTAGGTTGTAGCTTAAGCGTTTGATGGGTTTAAGCGCGACCGAGGTTTTGGCATAGGTGAGGGTGAGGCTATCGATGCACTCCAGCGCCTCAATAAGCTCATCCATACGCAGTGAAGGCACTTCAAGTAACAGAATTGCGGCAAAGATACCGTCGATATGGCGCAATTCCGAGTCGAGCCAGTTGCCGCCGTGACGGCTAACCGCATGGGCGATTTGTTCTACTAATCCTTTTCTATCAGGTGCTTGTAGTGTGATCAAATATCGTAGCATAGTGACTGACTCCTATTTTTTGTAAAAGGCACCTGTTTTAAAACGGGGTGTAACACAACTGTCATCTTTGCGTCATATAATCCAACGCACTTAGAATAAAGGATGTTGTTATTGCTCAGTTTACGTTCAAACAGTGTAAGCATAGCACTCGGCAAATCCTAGCGAAAAAACTCGCTGGCTATTAATAATAGAGGTTCTTAATGGAAAGTCAGGTCACTCAACCTGGTCCTGCATCGCACAGTATGCTTAAAGGCGGACGCTCGAATCGCAGGGCATTTAAGGATAAAGCGGCGCAAATCGGCGTCACTATCGGCGGCACTATGGTGTTTGTCGCCTTATTGTTGATCTTCTTTTATCTGTTGTATGTGATTAAACCCATTTTCGATAGTGCTGATGTCACGCCGGTTAAAACGGTGAGCTATCAACACGCGGATGTACCTACTTTAATGGTGGGCGCTGAAGAGCAAAATGAGGTGATGTACCGTGTGGCCGTTGATGGCCAAGTGGACTTCTATACCGTTGCCGACGGTAGCCTACTTTCTAGCTTTACACCGCCATTGCCAGCGGGCGTGACTGTGACCAGTGCCGCCGTTGCCGTGCCGAGCGAACAGCGTTTTGCGCTGGGATTAAGTAATGGTCAGGTGCTAGTGGCTGGCCTAGAGTTTGGTTTAAGTTATCCAAACAACAAGCGCTTAATCACGCCTAAACTGCGTTATCCCGCAGGCGAAACCCCAATTACAGTCGATGAAACGGGCAGTGCGATTCATAAACTGACCTTCACCTACAGTTCAGACAAAATGAGCTTTGCCTATCAAGATGAGAGCGGCGTTTGGCGCCTGACTCGCCTCGAAGGGCAAGAGAACATGATGACTGAAGAAGTGGAGTGGGTGTCTACGACGTCACAGATTCAAGATGCGCCGAAGAAAGTCTCCCATGAGCTGATGACGCCCGATCAACGTCAATTGATGTTGCAAACTGGCAATAAAATCTTCGTGTACGACATCCGTGATACTGACAGCTTAGATCTGCTGCAGGTGATTGATGTTGAACGTGCTAAAGCCCAGGTGAATAACGTGGCTTTGCTGGCGGGCGCGAGTTCGTTACTGGTCAGCTACGACACAGGTATTGTGGCCCAGTACTTCCAAGTCAGTGGTCCAAAAGGGCGTTTATATCAAGAAATCCGCCAGTTTGATGACTTACCGCCTATCGAGTCACTTACCTCTGAATTCTACCGTAAGAGTTTTGCGACTGTGAGCCCTGAGGGCGAGCTGACATTGCTCTACACCACGAGTCATCGTGAACTGTTTGACGAAAAATTCGACCTTAAAAACCCCGGTAAAATGGGCTTTACCCCACGCTCAAACGGCATAGTCGTTGAAGCGGACAAAAAGCTGCATATCTTCAGTGTGGAAAACTCCCACCCAGAAGTGTCATGGAGCGCCATGTGGGACAAGGTATGGTATGAAGGTTATCCAGAGCCTAAATACGTATGGCAATCGACTTCGGGGTCTGATGATTTCGAAGCTAAGCTGAGCTTAATGCCATTGGCCTACGGTACGATGAAAGCGGCATTTTATGCCATGTTGTTTGCCGTGCCTTTAGCTATTGCCGGTGCGATTTACACCGCTTACTTTATGTCGCCTAAGGTGCGCGGTTTCGTTAAACCGACCATCGAAATCATGGAAGCCTTACCGACGGTTATTTTAGGTTTCTTGGCGGGTCTGTGGTTAGCGCCGCTGATTGAAGAACATCTCCCCGGTATCTTGATTTTACTGACCCTGTTGCCGACCTCGATTCTCGCTTCGGCCTATGGCTGGAGTAAGTTACCTGCTATTTGGAAACAACGTTTACCCGAAGTGTACCAAGAGCTGATGTTGATCCCTGTGGTCTGTTTCGTGGGTTGGTTCTCTTTTGCGGTCAGCCCTATCATCGAAGTGGCGCTGTTTGATGGTAATACCCGTCAATTTATCACCAACGAACTGGGCATCACCTTCGACCAACGTAACGCGCTGGTAGTAGGTATCGCCATGGGCTTTGCGGTTATTCCAACGATTTTCTCTATCGCGGAAGATGCGATTTTCTCTGTGCCACGTCATTTATCGAACGGCAGCTTAGCCTTAGGTGCGACGCCTTGGCAGACACTGACCCGCGTGGTGTTGTTAACCGCAAGTCCGGGTATTTTCTCGGCCATCATGATGGGCCTAGGCCGCGCTGTGGGCGAGACAATGATAGTACTGATGGCCACAGGTAACACTGCGATTATGGAATGGAGCGTGTTCGAAGGGATGCGAACCTTGGCAGCAAACATTGCGGTTGAAATGCCTGAGTCGGCTATCGGTAGTTCGCATTACCGTGTGCTCTTCCTCGCGGCGTTCGTGCTATTCATCTTTACATTCTTCTTTAACACCATTGCAGAAGTGGTGAGACAGCGTCTACGTGAACGCTATAGCTCGCTGTAACGGGGATAAGACAATGACATTAAATACTATTTCGCCAGTGACCTTGAGAGGTTTGTGCAATGGGTAAGTGGGTAAAATCAGGCTCGCCATGGATATGGATGACGGGCGGTGCGGTGAGCATCAGTTTGATTGCCGTCTTAGGCTTATTACTGTTAATCGCTTGGCGTGGCTTAAGTTACTTTTGGCCAGCAACGGTTTACCAGTGGGAGCTCGAAGATAACACGGGTGTACGTTCAACCTTAATTGGTGAAGTTTACGATAGGGAAGAAGTACCGACTGAGCGTTTGATTGCTGCGGGCCATGTGTTTAAAGAGCATCCTGGCGAGTTCGTCACCCGTTACTTAGTGAAAACCGGTAACCGTGAGTTTGTAGGGCTAGATTTCCGCTGGATATTAGGCACTGACATTCTGAGCCGTTCTACGCCAAGCGATGTCGCCATGATTGAGCGGGCTAAAAACGGTAACTTCTACGGTTATCCAATCGCAGTGATTGAAAATGGCAAGCGTCTGGATTTAGTCAACGATGCGATTGAATCTTCTTTAATGGAGCATATCGACCGTGCAGTAGCCTTATCGGACAAAGCGGTAGATTTGCAGAAGCAAGACATTGGCTCGATTAACTACGCCATTGAAAAGCTGCGTTTACAGGAGCGTCGTTACGAGCTTGATGGCGAACTGACCGACAGCAATAAAGCTGACTTGGTGGCCAAGCGAGCGCAACTGCAAAAAGATTACTTAGTGCTTGAAAAAGAGTTATTTGCCCTGCGTGATGACGCGGCGCGAGATTCAGTAATCGTGCGTGATATGCGCGGTGAAGAAGTTGAGCTTAAGCTAGATACAGTGCTGGATGTGACTTATGTTAACCACTTAAGCCTAATTGGTAAAATTGGTAAATGGTTCATCGGTATCGGCCGTTTTGTGAGTGACGACCCGCGTGAAGCTAACACCGAAGGCGGCGTTTTCCCGGCGATTTTCGGTACTGTGTTTATGGTGATGTTGATGGCCGTTATCGTGACGCCATTTGGTGTGGTCGCGGCGGTTTATTTACATGAATACGCTAAGAAAGGCCCAATCACTAAGATGATCCGTATTGCGGTAATCAACTTAGCGGGTGTGCCGTCAATCGTGTATGGCGTGTTTGGTTTGGGTTTCTTCGTCTACATGATGGGCGGCTCTATCGACCAACTGTTTTACGCTGAAGCATTACCGTCACCGACCTTTGGTTCGCCAGGGGTGATTTGGTCGGCATTGACCTTAGCCATTTTGACTCTGCCTGTGGTGATCGTTTCGACCGAAGAAGGTTTGAGCCGTATCCCAAGTGCGGTGCGTCAGGGTAGTTTGGCACTGGGCGCAACGAAAGCTGAGACACTGTGGCGCATTGTGATCCCAATGGCGAGCCCAGCTATCATGACGGGTTTGATTTTAGCGGTCGCCCGCGCCGCCGGTGAAGTGGCCCCATTGATGTTGGTGGGTGTAGTGAAATTAGCCCCAACATTACCACTGGACTTTAACTTCCCGTTTGTGCATTTAGAACGTAAGTTCATGCACTTAGGGTTCCATATTTATGATGTGGGCTTCCAGAGTCCTAACGTTGAAGCGGCACGTCCTCTGGTGTATGCGACTTCCTTCTTGCTGGTGTCTGTGATTGTGGCACTCAACTTGACGGCCATTGGCGTACGTAACCACTTGCGTGAAAAATATCGTTCGCTTGAGCACTAATCAGCGATTATCCTGAAAGTATTAGGACTGAATATGATTTCTATAGATTCGACAGCAATGAAAACCAACAACTTTGATTTAGCGAACTTAAGCCAGACCGACACCGCGTTGGAGATCCGTAACTTAGACTTGCGCTATGGCAGTAAACAAGCGCTGTTTAATGTATCGATGAAGATCCCCAAGAAGCAAGTGACCGCCTTTATCGGCCCCAGTGGTTGTGGTAAATCGACGCTGCTGCGTTGTATTAACCGCATGAACGACTTGGTGGATAACTGCCATATCGACGGTGAAATTTTGCTGCACGGTCAGAATATTTACGACAAGAAAATCGACGTTGCGGCCCTGCGCCGTAACGTGGGTATGGTGTTCCAGCGCCCGAACCCGTTTCCTAAGTCGATTTATGAAAACGTCGTTTATGGTTTGAGATTGCAAGGGTTGAATAACCGTCGTGAACTCGACGAAGCGGCCGAGCGTTCGCTGCGCGGCGCGGCGATTTGGGACGAAGTCAAAGACAGATTGCACGATAATGCCTTTGGTTTATCTGGCGGTCAGCAACAACGTCTGGTAATTGCCCGTGCCATTGCCATCGAGCCAGAAGTGTTATTACTCGATGAACCCACATCGGCACTCGATCCGATTTCGACATTGACGATTGAAGAGCTAATCACCGAACTTAAGACGAAATATACTGTGGTTATTGTGACTCACAACATGCAACAGGCGGCGCGGGTGTCAGATCAAACGGCCTTTATGTATATGGGTGAATTGGTCGAATACGCCGATACCAACACGATTTTCACCACGCCGAAAAAACGTAAGACCGAAGATTACATCACAGGACGTTACGGTTAATCAGCTCGGTAGCGTTCGGATAAAGCCGCAACCGCAGGCTTTGAGCATGCTTGGTAAACAGTTAAGTAAAAGGTTGGCTAAATGGAAAACATGAATTTAAGTAAGCACATCTCAGGACAGTTTACCGCTGAACTGGATGATATCCGTAACCGCGTACTCGCAATGGGTGGCTTGGTTGAACGTCAGCTTGAGCAAGCCATTGACGCGCTCAGCGCGCTTGATGCTGAACTTGCGCAGCGGGTTATCGATGGCGATCACAAGGTCAATGGCATGGAAGTGTCTATCGACGAAGAGTGCACGCGCATTATCGCCAAGCGTCAACCTGCGGCCAGCGATTTACGGCTGATTATCGCCATCTCAAAAACCATCGCCGATCTTGAGCGTATTGGTGATGCCTGCGTGCGTATCGCTAAAGCAGCGTTAGATAAGCGTTTGAATAATCAACAACCTTTACTGGTTAGCATTGAAAATATGGGCCGTCACGCGACCCGTATGTTACACGCGACCTTAGATGCTTTGGCCCGTATGGATGCCGATACTGCGTTAGAGCTGCACAAAGAAGATGCTAAGCTTGACCGTGAATACGAAGGCATTATCCGCCAGTTAATGACCTATATGATGGAAGATCCGCGTTCAATCCCTGATGTCTTAGACGTACTGTGGGCAGCGCGTGCGGTTGAACGTGTTGGCGACCGTTGTAAAAATATCTGTGAATACATCATCTACTATGTGAAAGGCAAAGACGTTCGCCATACTTCCTACGAAGATATGGAAAAGGACATGAAAGGCTAACACACGCATTAATCTGCTGTTGTAATGCCTGAATACAACGCTCCGCAGTCTCTGTGGAGCGTTTTGCTTTTAGGATGCTGAGCTAGGACCGTTGATTAGGATAGTGAGATAAAGAAGCGAGCTAGGATTTTGGGCTATGGATTGTGAAATTGGATAGCTAAATTAGATTGTTAACTGGCATTCTGGATCAGTACCGCGAATAAAGAAGGTCATTTTTGTGTTTACAATAAATTAACCTTTGTTTAATCTGATGCTTGCAACAAGCTTTAGCTGCTGGAAAGGGCGGTAGACCTAGATAGTGAAAGCAGTCGAAGCCTAAGTGCTAGCGTTTTTGTGTTTAGCTGTGGATTGATATCACAGCATGTTAACCTCAGAATTTAACCGCCACCCTATTTGTTACCGCTAAGGTTTGGGGTTAGCAGCGCAACGGAATGGGCGCTGTGTCGGCGATAACATGGATAAGTTGATGAGCCCATTATTGTATTCTTTAAAGCAAGGTTTCGAAGCTCTTAAAAGTATTCGAAATCATATTTCTGAAGCGAATTTACCCGCTGATTTTCCCCGCGCTGAATTACCGCCACTGTCCGAGGACGCTAAAGCCGAACTATTGCAGCTATTAGCGCCGCTAGAAGCCTATCGAATTGAAAAGCTTGAAACTAAACTCTCCCGTAAAAAATGGGCGAAGCGTCTAGGTTGGCTATTGTGCCTGCCCGCACTGGCTTTTGATTTAATCTCGTTAGCCTCTAACCATGACCCAACCATTTTGAGCCTGATCGTTCTCGCCGGCATTTTGATGTGGGTTCATCTGCCTGAAATGCAATATAAGCGCCATTACAAATATAAAATCTTGCCTGTTTTACTCAAAAAACTAGGGGACTACCGTTATAGCCCCGACTCCTGTGTCAACCTTGATTCAGTGGCAGATTTCGAACTTATGCCCCGTTTTAGCAAGCAACAATCAGAGGATCATATTCGCGGCAAGGTAGAGGATATCAGCTTCGAATTTTGCGAATTAACCTTAAAGTCCCGCGGCAGCAAGTCAGACAAGATCCAATTTAAAGGTGGGGTCGTAATCATGACGATGCCCTTTAGCTTTGAATCCCATACTGTTGTCAGCCAAGACTATGGCTCCCTTGGTAACACCATGGCAGGCATAAAGAAACCCAGAGTGAAACTCGAAAGCGTGACCTTTGAAGCCATGTTTGAAGTGTATTCCCACGACCAACATTACGCGCGATATCTATTGTCTCCCGCCGTAATGGAACGCCTCGTTGAACTGGAACAGTTATTCCGTAAAACGGCTCGCGGGTCGGGGCTGAGTATCGAATTTAAAGCCAATAAAGTGCTGATCATGGCCAGCTATTTTGGCAATTTATTTGATACCGTCGACATCAATTTACCCACCCATGATATGTCGAAAATTCCGCAGTTACAGCAGGAGTTAGTCTTGATTACTGGCATCATCAAACAGCTAAAATTGGATTATCTTGCAACGCAAAATCTAGCGACACAGCAGACACTTGAGAGGATTAAGACGCTAGCGGGTTAACTAGAGCAGCTCTTTTCTCTGTATTTTGAACTGTACTTTGAGCAGGCTTTTATTCGTCGTGAGAAGAGGTTGCTTCAGAGGACTTAGCGTTTGCAGGTATCCACACATGAAGGCTTGCCATGGCATTTACTCACCGACGCACAGCAAGTCCGTCCTTGGATGCTCGACCGCCCCGTCCATGGGGCAGACGGTCGTCTCGCTAATCACCATGGCTCACCTTTCGAGCATTTGCGTAACCTGTAGATTTACAAGACATACGCAACACACTTCTTGATATTTCCTTAGTCAGATTCTTAGACCAGATTTATGATTATCGGATTAAAATTTCTATGTCTAACGTCTCACTAAGAGGCACAAAATTGTTGGCTAAACTTAGTGACGAAGGAGCAAAAAGCCAACTGTTTTTTGTCCTATTTTAGTACCTTATCAGGGCTTTGTTTCCTAAATAAGTTGAACTAAAACTGTAGCCGCTGATCTGATCGGCATCGCCTATCAACTTACCCATTAACCGTGTCAAAACCTCGCTATAAAACAACCAACTGGAAGCAATACAACCAAGCCTTAATCAACCGCGGTTCACTTACCTTCTGGATTGATGAGGATGCAATTGCTAAGTGGAAAGCCAAGGTCGAGCAGCCCAAGAAAGGTCGTCCTCGTGTGTTTAGCGACTTAGCCATTACCACTGCGTTGATGGTTAAGCGTAT
>NZ_JALBYT010000046.1:0-28640 GCF_022690845.1 Shewanella sp. N2AIL
TACGTCATTTCGCCTTTTTCAACACGCTCTACAACGCCTAATTTAAAGGCTAAGGTGTAATCTCGTTGTGTGCGCTTACGGCTTGAGTTAATTGATGTTGTCATAAAGAAGTCCTCTTTATGTCAACATATTTCAGGACGGGACAATAGCTAAATAAAAATCCCCGCATTAAGCGGGGATTTTTGCTTTTTAAAGGGTTACACAAATTGCCTGATGGCGATCGCGATAATCAGTACTGGGCACACATACTTCACGTACCTTGGCCAAATGCGCCAGAAGAGTCCTGTGGTATCGACACCCTCTTGTCCACGAATCGCCTTGAGTAACTGGCTTTGGCGCCAAATCCAACCTAAGTAAATCGCAATGCCGAGGGCGACCAGCGGCTGGGCGATTTGGGTGGTGAGCATAATAGTGAAGCTAAATAGCGTCTCAAAAAATACCGCCAACAATAGGGATAATGAGGTCAGCAATAGGCCAATGATCAAGGTTGCGCGCTGGCGGCTGAGTCCGAATTTTTGCATCACATAGCTAGTCGGGACTTCGGCGATGGAAATGGCAGAAGTCAGGCCGGCGATGATCAGCAGAATAAAGAACACCACGCTGATGATGAGGTTGGCTGTGTCACCTAAGGTCGAAAATAAAGCGGGTAAGACAGTAAACACCAGCGCATCTGAATCGAGTAATTTGCCCTCGGCGTTAAAAATCTCCACGCCATTGTGCTGGGCCACATACATGGCAGGGATAATCAAGAAAGCGGCGAGAAAGGCGATGCCGCTATCGGTAAAGGCAACCCAGACGGTCAGTTTGGCAATATTCTCTTTTTGGCTCAAATAGCTGCCATAAACCATCATGGCACCTGTGCCTATGGTGAGGGAGAAGAAGGTTTGTCCGAGCGCGCTGATCAAGGTATCAGGCGCCAGTGCCTTAGCAAAGTTAGGCGTTAATAGTGCGGTAATGCCTTCGCTCGCGCCATTAAGAGTGAAGATATACGCCACGCCCGCGATCAGCATGATCAACAATAACGGCATCAAGCGTTTCGACCATTTTTCTATGCCTTCTTGTACGCCTTGCAGCAATACCAGAAACACGAGTGTGCTGAAGATCAGCGTGAACACCAGATTGCGCGATAGCGAGAAATCCACTAACCAAGCTGCGGTGTCGTTCGAGCCCAAAGCTGTGGCAATCGGGGCGATGGCGTAGCTGACAAACCAGCCAGAAAGAATGCTGTAGAAGGTATAGATTAATCCCGCGGTGACGATGGAAATCAAACCTATCGCCTTGCCTAAACTGCGAGTTAGGGTGTTGAAGCCGAGTTTGCCCATGGCATCGGC
Source organism: Shewanella sp. N2AIL (assembly GCF_022690845.1). Classification (NCBI taxonomy): domain Bacteria; kingdom Pseudomonadati; phylum Pseudomonadota; class Gammaproteobacteria; order Alteromonadales; family Shewanellaceae; genus Shewanella; species Shewanella sp. N2AIL. Next base: position 1,332 of record NZ_JALBYT010000046.1, read on the forward strand.
GGGGTTGGTCTGTCCGTGGCGACCTATCATGAGTTCGGCCATTAACATGGGAATGCCTAGGATGAAAATCAGTACCAGGTAAACCAGTAAAAAGGCACCGCCGCCATGGGTGGCTGCTTGGGTGGGGAATCCCCAGATGTTACCTACACCAACGGCGCTACCGGCTGCCGCCATGATAAAACCTAAGCGTGAGCTGAAGTGGTTAGTCGAACTTGTATTGGCCGATTGCATTGTGCCTCCCGTAAAAAGAAGGCGTATCTTAGGCGGATAAATAAGAAGTTCAACGCAATTTTAGTGCGTTAAAATGATGTTAATCGGCAATTTATATTCCTATTTTGCAGGTAATTTAGCGTTATATTTCTTCTTGTTGTGTTTTTCGAGACTATATTGCGAGTAGCGACGACGAGCGAGCTCGCTTTAGTGAATAATTGCGATGATAAAAATGCAATGAATTGTGATCTTATGGTCAAAAAATACCGTATGGCAGAAGCTTAGTGGGTATTTTGATGCTATGACTTTACTTGAACCGCGATTGTGACTGGATAAGTCTGAGTCATGTCGCAACATTGAGTGTCAGAGCGCCGTATCTTTTACTGAGCCTATGGTTGAATGGTGATATGGCTTAAGGGAATGGCCGTGTGGTCTTTGACCTTTTTCAACACAAAGCTGGAATGCACACCTGCGATATGCACATTGGTCGTGAGTTTATCTAACAGGAAAGTGCGAAAGTGCGCCATATCTTGCACTAACACTTTGAGTTGGTAGTCGGCTTCAGAACCTGTGATCAGCGCGCATTCTTGGACTTCTTCATAGGCCAGTACATTGGCTTCAAATTGATTGAGGATTGCAGGCGTGTGTTTTTCCATCCGCACATGGATATACGCGGTCAAATGCAGGTTGAATTTATCCGCCGACAGACGCGTTGCATAATCGGCAATATAGCCCGCTTCTTCTAAGGCTTTAACACGGCGCGAGCAAGGGGACGGCGATAGGCCGACTTTATTGGCCAGTTCGAGGTTGGACAATCTGCCGTGGGTTTGCAGTAAACGCAAAATGGTTAAATCGAGTTGATCGAGTTTGTATGGGTGAGTTTCTGTCATCGAAAGCTTAGGGTTAGCTGGGTCAGCCCCTAGTTTGCCAGCCTTAGCCAAGTTTGCCAAAAATCTTGAGTAATCAGGTTGTAAAAGTTGGGGGAGTGATCACCTTTACTGATTGTGAGTGAGGGCGCGCTGTCTGGATCTCCCAGCATTAACCGCTATAGTTATGATACTAATAAGAGTGAGACACTGTATGCGCTTGAGTTTGCTGTTAATCTGCCTATTAATCTTACCGACGTATGCATTTCCTGCCTCGATAACCATTGGTAGTGCGTTAAATCGCCCACCCTATATTATCGAAGATGCCGAATCGGGACTTGAGATTGATATTATTAAGGCCGCCTTTAAGGAAATGGGCCAGTCAGTTAACTTTAAATTTTACTCTCGTAAGCGCCAAGTCTTATATTTCAACAAAGACAGATTAGATGCCGTGATGACCATGAATCCCGCAAATGGTGTCGATGGCTATTGGTCTAATGATTATGTCGACTATACCAATGTGGCAATTAGCTTGGCTGCGCAACACCTTGAAATAAAAAGTATTGCCGATCTAAAAAACTACAGTATTGCGGCCTTTGAAAATGCTCGCCTATTGCTCGGCGCTGAATTTAATGCCGTAGCGCAACAGACGATTTATCGCGAAGTCGATACTCAATTAAGCCAGAATCGTATGTTGTACTTAGGCCGGATTAATACTGTGATTGCCGACCGTTATATCTTTACCCAATTGAATCGGTTTGTTGAACCCAATATCGACACCCAGCAAGCATTGAGCTATCACTTTATTTTCCCGCCGACATCCTATCGCATGGTGTTCCACAACTCAGTCGCGCGGGACACGTTTAATCAAGGGTTGGCAAAAATTAAGGCCAATGGAGTTTATCAGGCCTTAGTGGCCAAATACTTAGGCAGTGCTTAGCTAGGCCTAAGTATTTGGAGAGACTCGGTTGAGGTGAGCAACAACAGAGGTTAGGGTTTGGGCTTGTTCACGAGCGCTTGCGGGAGTGGACGCAGCTTACTGACTAAGAACACGCTCAAGCAGCTGATGAAGGCGGCTAAAAAGGTCGAAAACAGCACATCTTGTGGCCAGTGCATTCCTAATAGCATGCGGCTTAATCCCATCAATAATCCCCAGCTCCATAATGCTATTACAAGGCTAGGTAAGCCTGCGAGCAGCAGATAGTAACTGGCGGTGAGCACGAGCGTCACTGCAAAAATGGTATGTCCAGAGGGGAAGGAATAACCGATTTCATCTTCCCAATGCTGGTGAATGCGCGAGTCGAGCCTCATCTCAGGTTCAGTCACTTTTAAGCCATCGAGCACAGTGGATATTGTCTTGGAGCGCCCTTGTTTATCCAATTGATAAAAGGCATCGAGTGAAAGCTGTTCGTCCGTAGGCAGTGCTTGCTTAGCCAAAAAGACCAGATTAGGTCTGGGCTCTTTAAAATAGGATTTGAGCGTATGGCTCACACTTAAGCTGATGACTTGGCTGAGACTAATGGCTAAAAACAAACTCATAAAGAGGGCTTTAGGCATAAGACGATAGGCGATAGCGAGCACAAACAACACAGTGGCCACGCCATAGGGCGCTGTGCCCGTCATGGTAATCCAATATAAAGTTTGGGCTAAGTGAGAGTGCAGATCGATCAGTGGGAACAGCTGATTCTGGGTCAGTAACAGTAAGCCAGGAATGCTTGCCAGCAATAACCAAGCAAAGCCTAAACGGCGGAAAAGATAGGCGCTATGGATCAAAATATAAGCCTCTTGATAAACGCCATAGGCTACAACGCGGCAATGGCTTTGCCAATCAAAAAAAATCCCGACAGCAAAAAGTGGCGCTGTCGGGGGTCTTCAAGGGTGGATTGGTAGGGCGTTGTTACGCCGTGTTCTTGGGTTGATGCCTGGTGACAAACATCAAAATCAGTAGGACAACGAGCAGTAATCCTGTGCCCATCAGCAGGGCGTAGTCTTCAAGTTGCAGTATCGAGTACAGCACGGCATATAAACTCACCAGCATAATGCCCACTATCGCGCCGCGCTTGATACTTGCCGTGGCGCTGCCGACATAGGCGGATACCGATAGCACAGGAATACAGGCGGCAATTAAATAGGCATGCAAGAAGGCTAAATGCTCAGATAGCGACAGCAGGAGCAAATAGAACAAGGCCATGGCGCTGCCGACTAACACATATTGAATCGTACTAAGACTGTTTTTTTGCCCCAGCTCAAAAATAAATAACATGATAAAAGTCAGTACGATAAACAGTAGGCCGTATTTCACTGAGCGTTCAATCTTGCCGTAGTGAGTCACTGGTTCGAATAAAATCGCATTGGCCGACACTTCAGTGAGAGTCGATTGATTACTCTTAATAAACTCTTGTGGATAGTTACGGGTTAAGTGGCTGATATTCCAACTTGCAGTAAAGCCTTGCGCGTTGATGTCCCGTTCTGCGGGTAATAATCCCTTGAAGCTCGGGTGTGGCCAATCCGCATGAATATTGAGCAGGGTTTGTTCGCCCAGCGGTAAGGCACTAATCGACTGCGAGCCGCGTAGTGTCATCGCAAAGTCCACACTAAAGTCACTCGCTTCACCGACTTGTACACCTTGGTTGAAGCCTTTTTCTAAGCCGCCAGTGGTGCCTAAACCTGTACCCGACATCAGCGAGCCTGACAGCGTGACCGCCTCACCCGTCAATTCAAGTTTATCCACTTTATCAATGGCTTGATTTGATGAGACACCAAAGGCGAGGCGCGCATTTTTATTGTCAAAGGCAATGAGGTTGGGGATTTCATAATGACTTAAACTGAAATCTGCTTTGCCTTGCAAAGTGGCGTTATAAACTAAGGATTGATAAATGCCGCGGGTACGGAAATCATGTTTGAGATCTAAATCTAGTTTGAGTTTTTTCGGCAGTATGACCAATTCATCTTGATAGGTACGCTTTACTTGATGGCGATTTTTGCCATCGGCGCTGACTTCTTCCTGCATCACAAAATAGCTATAGGGAATGACAAGCACAGGTCCTGAGAGCGTTTGCTGCTCGCCCCATGAACGGCCAATTTCATCGACAACACTGTGGTACAGGGCTTCGCGATCTGAGGTCATGTCCATGATGATCCCTAATGGGATCAAAGCTAAGATCGACAGTATGCCTATGGTTAACGCTTTCAATAGAGTCGTGTTTTTAGCGAGTGACGTCCCTTTACTGTGTGAGGACAGTGCCTGTGGCGATTCCATGTCTATTCCTTGATTTTGATTAAATTTTTTGAGGAGTGCGCGCACCACTAAATAGGCCGCGCCACCAAATAAGGCCAAACTAAGTAGGGTGAGTACCCAGAAAATAATACTGAACATTGGATTTCATTCCCTATGAAATACGACCGAGACTTCACCGCTAAGATTGTGCTGAGTTAGCTCGGTATCACGGCGGGTATTAAAACAGATTTCCCCGTAAGAGTTGCGGGCAAGTTGCTGATCAATAGTGGCAAGATTATGGCAGTGGCTGTTAATTAAAATATTAAGCGATACATGAGTTACTCAAAAGCATTGCGCTTTAGCCAAACTTGGGGTGTTTTGACTCATAGTCGTCTTCTTTTCGAATATGCTTAAGCAGTGCTGCGAAGCTTTGCTTAAAGACGTCAAGTTCGGCGGAATAGACTACGGCATGGTGGGAAAACCAGTGCTGTTTTTCTCGCTCACGGTTACTGTAATCGGGCCAAATACGCAGCTCATACTCATCACCTATGACGACAATGACATAGGCGATGGCGCCATTGCTAAAGATGATGCATTGGGGCAGATAAACCAGCTCTTCACCTTTAAATAACTCATACCAGATTGCTTCGGTGCGCCAACTCACTATCGGTAGCGGCGCTTTGATAGAGCAACCAATGGAATGATGTTGATTGAACAATACGGCGTTAATGTCATCCATTGAAAAGGGCTGGTGATCGCCATTTTTAGCGGCAAGTGAATACAAGATATTCATTAAAAATGGCAGCTTAGCGCCATTGCCCGTTTTGCGGCCGCAGAGTTGTGCTTGGCGATAGTAGAGATTCATCATCAATCCTTAATGAGGCGTCAGCGCGCGGTCGGCGCTACCTTGAGCTGTGTAACTCACAAGGCTGTAAAGCGATAGCCGTTAAGTTATAAATGGCTTATGTTATCCGAACAGCGCGCTGCATGAGCTGGTTTGCGGTGTATTTTAGGGGCTCATTTGAAAGATACAAACTACATCAGCATTTTTTAGAATCTTAGTTTTGTCTGTTGGGCTTAGTGTTTGCAGGTTTTACCTTAGGAAACGAGATGTCTAATCCCTTTTCACCCCACGAATGGCTGCAATTAACGATGCAGCAGCAAGGATTATTGCAGCCACAGACCTCGGTGGCTGAGACTATCTCGCGCCTCAGTTATGTGCAAATCGACTCGATTAATGTGGTTGAACGGGCGCATCACCATGTATTGCATAGCCGTATGCCTGGATACCAGCCGAAGATGCTCGATTCGGCTTTGGCTAAAGGTGAGATTTTTGAATATTGGTCCCATGCGGCGGCTTATTTACCGATTGCCGATTACCGGTTTAGTTTGCAACGTAAACAACAGTTGCAAAATGGCGGTAAGCATTGGTTTGAGCCCGACGATAAAGTAATGCAAGAAGTGCGGGCACGAATCCTTGCAGAAGGGCCACTCAAGGCCAGTGATTTTGAACACAGTGAAGGTAAAAACGGTGTCTGGTGGGATTGGAAACCTGCGAAAAAAGCCCTAGAGCAGCTCTTTATGCGTGGTGAGTTGATGGTAGTGCGGCGGGAAAAATTCCAGAAGGTTTACGATCTCACTGCGCGGGTGTTACCACAAGGTATTAATACCGAGGCACCAACAGAGGCTGAGTTTATCCGTTATCTGATTGACCGTTATCTCTATGCCCATGCCTTTGGCACAGCGGCGCAAATTGCCTATTTACGTAAAGGATTAAAATCAGCGGTTGCCCAAGAGCTGGTAGAGATGCACTCACAGGGGTTATTAGCCAGTTTTAAGGTTGCTGGCCAAAGTTACTTCTATCACTGTGCATTACAGCTCAATGCGCCATTATCTAATAAAGTCTGGCTGCTAAATCCCTTCGATAATTTATTAATCCAACGGCAACGGCTAAAGCAATGGTTTGATTTTGATTATCAAATTGAAGTCTATGTACCCGCTGAAAAGCGTCGGTATGGTTATTATTCTTTAGCGATTCTGTGGCGCGACACTTTTGTTGGCCGAGTGGATGTGAAAGCTGATCGCCAAACGGGCATATTGCTATTACAGCAATTGACCTTAGAAGAGGACGTGATGGTGAATGGCTTAGATGAGGATTTCTGTGCTGCATTTGACATCGCCGTCAGTGAATACGCCCGCTTCAACAACTGCGATCGCTGGAAGTTAGTTAAAGCAAATCATAAAGGCCTGAAGCAAAAATATGCACGGCAACAAAAGTGCTAGTCATCAGCCGCTTTAATTGGGATGTCCATAAAGCGAAAGCAGCCATACAGTAAGATCAGATACAGCAGTGGCAGCGCTGCAATGATTAAGGATGAAGTCGCAGTGCTATTGCTAGCAAGGCGATAGCAGGGAATATACACGGCGGGATAAACTAGGCTTCCCCATAGAAAACACTGATTCATCAATCGAGTGATAAAAGCGGGTTTAATGCTTGATTGACTGGCCAGTCCCATCAAACTGGCGAGGAACACTCCGGGATAAGTGAGTAACGGTAGGCCACCGAGCAGGAGGAATGTCCAGCGTATTAGGCTTTCAAAAGTGATTAACTCCACAGCGGTTTCCATCACGCTTATCGTCTTCCTTCTGTTGATGCTTTGTCTAAATCACACAGGCTTGCAGGTCTATTTTGTAGGTCTATTTTACAGGTCTATATTGAGCTACGATCCCGTTGCATCTTGAGCCAGAATCCCTGTTGGCAAAGGTTACTGAAGGATTTCTGCTGCGGTGAAATAACGATTCCGCTCGATGCTATCACCCGATAGTTTATCCAATAGTCTTCGCAAACACTGTCCGATGCCGCCTCAATCATGAGTTGATCTTGCTCGGTTTGCTGGCAGATCACCACGCCGTTATCGAAGTGATACAGCGTTTCTACTTCATGAATATCGAGGTCGTTATCTTGATAGCTATGGCTTTTACTCGAATGGCTCACTACCGATACTAAGTTTGGATATCCATGAATCGCAAGAATATAGCTGGCGAGTTGCTGCATTGTTTCCCCAAGTGACGCACTGCTCGAAGCGTTAAAAACAAAAAAGCACAGCTGCGCTTTCGCTCACCGTGCTTTATTCAATATGCGTAACGTAAGTTAGCCCGCAGCGTTGAGCTTTTTTTCTAACTCATTGACTTGAGCTTGCAGCGCTTCTAACTTTTCGCGGGTTTTCAGTAGCACATGTTGCTGCACATCAAATTCTTCACGGGAAACCATATCCAACTTGAGTAATTGATTTTGCAGAACTTGCTTGCTGCGCTCTTCAAATTCACCGGCAAATTGCTTCAGACCGCTGGGCAAACTTTCGCTCAGCTGTTTCGCCATTTCTTCGATTTTCTTTGGATTGATCATAATCTTGTCCGCCTCTTCACTGAATAGCTCGATTGTAACTCAGTGCGTTAGGTTTCAAAAGTAAAGCTAACGCACGATGGCTTTAGTGAGTCGTTGTTGAGGCTTATATCACGGCTAAGCATGTCTATTGGGTTGAGTTCTGCTCAGCCCAAGCGGGGATTTGTTAGCCTTAAAACCGCCGATTCTGCTATGATCCCATCCCTTTCTGTCGACTTGTTTGGATATTGCGCAAAGATGAAACTCAATCCCGCCCAAAACGATGCTGTTCATTATGTTTCAGGCCCTTGCCTAGTATTGGCGGGTGCGGGCAGTGGTAAGACGCGCGTAATTATCAATAAAATCGGTTACTTGGTCGAAAAGTGCGGCTATAAGGCGCGCAATATTGCGGCGGTGACCTTCACCAACAAGGCTGCCCGTGAGATGAAAGAGCGGGTCGCTCAGTCCATGGGACGCAAAGAGGCCAGAGGCCTGTGGATTTCAACCTTCCACACCTTAGGGCTTGAAATCATTAAACGTGAGCATAAGGTCTTAGGCTTAAAGCCGGGATTTTCGCTGTTTGATGATCAAGATACCTTGGCACTGCTCAAAGAGTTAACCCAAGACGAATTAGACGAAGATAAAGATTTACTCAAAGCGCTCGCCAGTACGATTTCAAACTGGAAGGGCGGTTTAGTTATTCCCGAGCATGCGCGCAAAATCGCTAAAGATGAGCAGCAGCATTTATTTGCCATGTTGTATCAGCGTTATGCCCAGCACATGAAAGCCTATAACGCCTTAGATTTTGACGATTTAATCCTGATGCCAACCTTATTGTTGCGGCATCATGAAGAAGTGCGTACCCGCTGGCAAACCAAGATCCAATACTTGCTGGTGGATGAATATCAAGATACCAATACCAGCCAATATGAAATGGTAAAGCTGTTAGTGGGTGATCGGGCGCGCTTTACCGTAGTGGGTGACGACGATCAGTCCATCTATTCATGGCGCGGTGCTAAACCACAAAACTTAGTGTTATTGGGTACGGATTTTCCGCAGCTTAAGTTAATTAAGCTCGAGCAGAATTACCGTTCTAGTCAACGGATCCTGCGGGCTGCCAACATTCTTATCGCGAACAATCCCCATGTTTACGATAAAGCGCTCTTTAGTGAGCTTGCCTATGGGGAGCCGCTGCGGGTGCTATTTGCCGCCAACGAGGAGCAAGAGGCAGAACGTGTGGTCGCGGAAATAGTGCGACACAAGTTTGTTGGCCGTACTCAGTTTGGCGACTATGCGATTCTGTATCGCGGCAACCATCAATCGCGGTTACTCGAGCGCGCGCTGATGACGAACCGCATTCCTTACAAATTGAGTGGTGGCACGTCATTCTTCGCCCGTGCTGAAATCAAAGACATCATGGGCTATCTAAAGCTGGTGGTGAATCCCGATGATGATAATGCTTTCCTGCGCATCGTTAACTTGCCTAAACGTGGCATAGGCCCATCGACTTTAGAGCGCTTAGGTAATTTCGCTAATGAGAAGCATATTTCTATGTTTGCGGCGATTTTTGAGCCGGAACTCAATCATCATTTGCCGCCGGCGGCCATGTCATCCCTGTATCAATTTGGTCGTTTCATCGTCGAGACCGGGGATCATGCAGAGCGTGGTGAACCTGTCGAGGCAGTGAAGCATTTGATCCGTAAGATCAATTATGAAGATTATCTATACGAAACCAGCACGAGTGCCAAAGCCGCTGAAATGCGGATGAAGAATATCTCAGAGCTTTACCGTTGGGTAACTGAGATGCTCGCAGGTGATGAATTAGATGAGCCAATGACCTTACCTGAGGTCGTGGCTCGACTGACGCTCAGAGACATGATGGAGCGCAATAGTGAGGACGAAGGCGGCGATCAAGTGCAGTTGATGACCTTGCATGCTTCTAAGGGCTTAGAGTTCCCGTTTGTGTTTATGGTGGGAGTGGAGGAGCGGATCTTGCCCCATCAAACCAGCATAGATGAAGACAATGTCGATGAAGAGCGTCGCTTAGCCTACGTGGGCATCACTCGGGCTCAACGTGAACTGTGGTTTACCCTCTGTCGTGAAAGACGTCAATTTGGTGAAACCATGCGTTGTGAGCCGAGCCGTTTTTTGCTTGAGTTACCTCAAGATGATGTGGTGTGGGAAAATCGTAAACCACAGCAAACGGAGCAGGAGCGGATGCAGACTGGGCGAGCCAACATTTCTAGCTTAAGGGATATGTTTAAAAAATAACGAGCGTTTCGCTTACTGTTATTTAAAGTCAATCGCTCGGGTTTTATCTAGGCATATTCGAGCTGAGTACAGATCTGTGGTTGGGCGTCACTTAAGGTAAAAGTGTCGGCTAAAGCAGCCCCCTGACCCAGCTGATAACCCAGTTTACTGAAGATACGTTTTTGTTCAGGGCTATCAATGCCATCAACAAAGGTTTGCAGTTCTAAGGTTGATGCCGTTTTTTGATAAGCGGACATTAATTTAAGCTGCTGTTCAGCGTGTATCTGTTTAGTGAGATTGGCGTCGAGCTTTAAGCCTTTAATCGGCAAAAACAATAAGCTATTTAATGCACTATAGCCGCTACCGTAATGACTGATACCGAGTTTCACCCCGAGTTTCTGCAACAATTCAAAGCCATTGATATGATTTTCAGTCTCCTGCACTAGGGCTTTTTCATTAAAGAATAACCACAAATGGCTCAGGTTTAACTGGGTCTGCTTGAGGGTGTTTTTCAAACTGCGCAGTACGTGCTTATGCTTGAGATGTTGGCTCGAAAGCATCACATGTAATTCAATAGATTCATCATGTTGCTTAAGCAGTTCAGCATAAGTGCGATCTATTATGCTTATCGTATATTTATCGAGTTCAACAGTAAGATGTGATTGTTCAGCAAGTGCACTGAGTTGTTCTTGTTGTAAAAGTCCACGTAGTGGGTGTTGCCAGAACAGACGGCTTTCTAATGCATGCACTTGACCAGTGTTAAAATCGACGACAGGTAAATAACTGAGTTCGATTTCGGCATTGTGTAATGCATGCCGAAATTCATTTTCTAACTCAACATCCTGTATAGCTTGATGTTGGGCGCTATCATCAAAAATAACATAGCAACCCTTACCGTTGGCTTTCGCCTGATACATGGCAGTATCTGCATTACGTAACATAGATTCACTGGTATCGACTTTATGCTTACCACTGATGGTAATACCGATACTGGCGCCAGAGTTAAATTCCATGGTGCCGAGTCGATAGGGTTGGGATATTTTTTGGATCACTCTTTCTGATACATCTCTTGCATCGTTAATGTTGTTAATACTATCGAGCAAGATAACGAATTCATCGCCACCTAGGCGCGCTAAGGTGTCGTTATCACGAATGCAGGACTTGAGGCGGCTTGCGGTCTCAATTAAGAATTTATCGCCTTCTAAATGTCCCATAGTGTCGTTAATCTGTTTGAAGCGGTCGAGATCGATAAAGAGTAGGGCAAATTGTTCTAAGCTGTGGCGACGGACGTGCTTAATCGCGTGAGATAAGCGCTCCATAAACATAGCGCGGTTAGGCAAGCCTGTGAGCGCATCGTGCTTAGCATCGTGAACTAGCTTAGCTTCCATACTGCGGCGTTGTTGAATTTCTTTCTCAAGGTTTTGATTGAGTTCGGCTAACGCTTTCGTACGGTCGATGACTTTTTCTTCTAGCTCTTCATAACTGCGCTGCAAGGACTCAGCGGACAGTTTCTTCTCAATAGCAGAACCAATGTGTTGCGAGACAAATGTCAGTAATTCTAAGTCTTTGACCTGGTAATTCTGCGTCATGCTAAAACTGTAAATCGTCAAGGCACCACGTACTTGATCATGTATAAAGAGAGGAATACCAATCCATTGATGCATAGTCTGAGTATGATTTAATTCTGGTGCTTGGGAATACAGCTCACCAGAGGCGATTAACGCATTGATACTATTTTGATCTAACAGCAGTGGCCGCTTATGTTTGAGCACATATTCGGTTAAGCCGTCCTGTAGCGGCCGAGTTCCTGGGTGCTTATTGGCTAATTGCGAGACATAAAAGGGAAACGTGAGATGTGTTTCTGTGTCATCCAAAAGCGCGATATAGCAATTGTTGGCAGGAATAAGATGTCGAATGATATTATGTAACTGGGCATAAAAGTCTGGGTTGTCGGCACTGGAACTGGCTAGTTCGGCAATTTCGAACAGTGATTTTTGTAAGCGCTCGGCTCTGCGTCTTTCATAGACTTCTAGTTTTAATTTATCATAGGCTTGGCTGAGTTCTCTGGTTCTTTGTTGAATGGCTTGTTCTAATTGCTCTTGATGCTTGAGCCGTTCCATCACTCCTGAAATATGGTGACAAATGAAGGTCATCAACTCGAGTTCGATTTCCCCATAGCTGACATTTGTGTCGTAGGTTTGTACGACTAACACTCCGGTTACTATGTCATCGTGTTTAATGGGCACGCCAAGCCATAAATGGCAGGGAGAACCTAAGTTAACGATTTCCTCTGCGGCAATCAGTTCATTGACTTTGTCATTATCACATAACAAAGCCTTACCCGTTCTAAGAACGTAGCCCGTTAATCCCTGTTGTAATAATGTTGATAATGATTGTTCTGGATAAAGCTCTGCAGGATGCGCGTCTTTTTCGTCGGCGAAAAAAGGGATAGCAAGCTCGCCAGTGCTGATATCAAGGGTTGAAATAAAAAAATTATCAGCGGGGATGAGTTGTTTTAGGTGGCTATGCACGCCGACATAGAATTCTTCGAGTGAAGAAGCATGGGTCGCAATATTGGATATTTCGAGTAATGCGTTTTGAATGATCTCAGCATGCTTATACTTATGCGCTAATTGTTTTAAGCGAATAATTTTTTTGCGTAAGCGTTCAGCTTCATTTATACGAGGCTGGCCAGTTTCATCTTCATCCTTAAACATGATACTCACTAGTTAAATATAGGGTTGTTTTTACCAATCTCTATAATTAGCATGAAATACTGTAACATCCAAGTCATATTTTGGCTGCATTTTGCTTTAAAAGTCAGCTAATGTGATAAAACTTGAGCAGTTAGTAAAAAAAGTGCAAAACAGCTATAGACTCAAAGGGGATTTGACCATAGTATATGCGGCGCTAACCAAGGCGAGCGCCCATAGCTCAGCTGGATAGAGCGCACCCCTCCGGAGGGTGAGGCCGAAGGTTCGAATCCTTTTGGGCGCACCAATTCCGAACAGAGTTGTGAGCTTTTAGGTTAGCAAGATAAGTGAAAGTCAGTGGTGATTGTAGCTCAGTTGGTAGAGTCCCGGATTGTGATTCCGGTTGTCGTGGGTTCGAGCCCCATCAGTCACCCCATTTCATTTATTTTATATAAAGATTGATATTCTCGGTGATTAGCGCAGTCCGGTAGCGCATCTGGTTTGGGACCAGAGGGTCAGAGGTTCGAATCCTCTATCACCGACCAAATTCTTCGCATAGCTAGCGAACTTAATGTAAGTTAAGTAAATAGTGAACAGTTTACGGTGATTAGCGCAGCCCGGTAGCGCATCTGGTTTGGGACCAGAGGGTCAGAGGTTCGAATCCTCTATCACCGACCAAATAAGTAAAAAAGCCTCAGCATTCTTAATGAATACACTGGGGCTTTTTTGCATCTGCGGTTTGCTTGTCTTTATTGGAATTAAGAGCCTTATTGTTAGAAAGAAGAGGTTGAATCCTCACTCTTTCAGCACATCGACCAAATAAGTAAAAAAGCCTCAGTATTCTAATGAATACACTGGGGCTTTTTTGTATCTGCGGTTTGCTTGTTTTTATTGTTATTAAGAGCATTATTGTTAGAAAGAAGAGGTTGAATCCTCGCGCTTTCAACGTATCGACCAAATTCAACGCATCGAACAGATAAGTCGAAACGTCTCAGCATTCTTAATCAATACACAGGGACTTTTTTGTATTTGTGCAATGTAGCTTCATATAGAAATTGTTTATGCGTTTGCTTAAACTCTATGTAGGCAATACAGATGTGCAACGGTATCGATATAGCCATTCTGTCGTTAGAAAAGTAAAAAGCTCCGCAAAGGAGCTTTTTACTTTTAATATCACTTCTTAATTTGGCTTAATCAAGACTCACCGGAGGGGCGATAAAGCCTTGATAGGCATCTGTTCTAAGCTCGTTAAAGCGCTCTAGCTGAGCTTTTTCTTGAATACCCGTCACTATGACTTGAATATCTAATCCTTTCGCTACGTTGATTAGCGCGCGGCAGAGCTCACTATTATGGTGTGTCTCATCATAGTAGGCGAAGGATTGATCGAGTTTCACATAACTCGGTCTTAATTCCTGTAGATAAGACATAGAGCCAAACTGACGGCCAAAGTGATCAATGCCGAACTTAGCGCCATTATCTCGAATAATGTTACATAAGTGCTGACACGACTTAAGATCGCTATAAACGCCTGCCTCAGGGATTTCGAAGCAGATCCGCTCAATAAATGCGGCATTACGTAAGAAGTGATTGAGCCACTCATGGAAGTGAGGATCGTTAATACTTTGGTGGGTTAAATTAATCGCGAGCGGTTCATAGCTACGCTCTAGCAGTTTCTGCTCGTAGACGGTTTCAATCAAACATTTATCGAGCAAGGCACCGAGTGATAAGAGCTCGATATAAGGCATAAATTGCCCTGCATGGGCGAGTTGATCGCCGAGCTCTAATTGGCAATATAATTCCCGCTGCGCTATACCATCCCCATCGCAAAACTGGATAGGCTGCCATCTAAACTTAAACTTCTTATTACTGATGGCATGGCTAAGGTTATCCCGCCACTGTTCACGGGTGAATAGTTGCTGCTCTGTGGTTTCAAACCAATGGAATGTTTTATTCTCTTGTAACGCTTTTTGAAGGGCGTTGTCGGCTTGGGCCAAAATATCCGACACATTCATTTGCCCAATACGCTCCGCAATACCAATAGCAAAGTCTTCATTAGGCTTACAGCCTGCCTTTGACATTTCTTGGTTGATGGTGCGGATAAGCGTTTGTAAATATTTGCTGATTTGATCGTGTTCAACATCAGTCACTAAAAATGCAAATTCATAGGCGGCAATGCGGCCTATGACAGACGGTGTTATTTCGTTTAACTGCAGCTGAAACTTCTCTGCCAAGATCCGTATGGTTTCATCTCGAACTTGGTAGCCATATTTGCTGTGCACTTCTTCGAGCCAGTCGAGTTTAGCCAGGAATAACGCGCCGCTGCTAGGTTCACTCAACCAACCATTTAAACGGCTCACCACGTATTGGCGGTTAGGCAGGCCTGACGCAGGATCGACAAGATTCTTCTTACGTAACGCGCCGACTTCTTCGTCGAGGGAATGAAACACTTGCTTCAACTGCGCCGACATACTGTTAAATGCGGTCACTAAGTCTTTCAATTCAGTGGTCTTAGGTAATGCCATGTCTGGGCCAAATTGGCGTGCCGCAATACTTTTCGCGTGTTCCGACAAAGTGTGTAGAGGTTTCAATATCCACGTTAAACCAATTCTTGCGGTAAAAATGGCGACGAGGAAAAGTAGAGAGAAGGCAATGATCGTATTGGACATGATTCGCCACAGCTCATGGTAACCAAACCCAGGATGAGCGGTGATCTCAAGTTGCGCGAGTTGCAACCAGCCAGAAGTAATAGTGCTTTGTTTTTTTATGGTTTTAAATAGATTTAAATTGATAAACCATTGAGGTACATCTTCAATTCTTAAAGGGTTATTCCACTCTTGTTGCTTACCATCCACCATCCATGTCAGCTTTACATTTTGATAATAGCCACCTTCGAAGATGACATTCACTAAGGTTTCTGCCGCTGCGGTATCGCCAGCTTGAAGTGCTGGAGTAAGCATTAGACCAAGTGAAGTGCTGGCATTGTTTAGATCTGACTCCATTTGCTTGGTTAAAAAGCTTTGAGTCTCAGTAAATTGCACATAGCCAAGGCTTGCAACTACGAGCAAAAATAGGCTAAAAAGCAGCGAATAAATCTGTCTAAACAGTGTCATTTTTGGTGCTACTCCAGTTTTAATTTTGGTTGTCTAAGGCGGTCAACACCTAATCTATGGTTAAGATCGTTCCATTTTTCTAGCCGTGTTGACGAACCCGCTAGTACACCTCGACCTTGCTCTTTATTGAGCCATAACTGTTTACCGTTAAAGCTATAAACAGGTAGTAGATCTTTTCTTTTGGTGGCAGGCTTTATTTCATGATCAAGATTATCGAGAACTAAGGGGATCGATGCTGGTGTCTCATAGTAAGCCAATACCATGTGGTATTGATTCACCGTAGTCGCTTTAACCATAGTGATCCGCATCTTGTCCTCTTGCACGCCAAGTTGGAGCAAGGTGAAGTATTTAGCGATCGAAAAATCTTCGCAGTCACCACCATTCACGCCAATAAACTCCATCGGCGTTGCCCAATAATTTGACTCACCCCATAATTTACTGTCATCAATAAAGCGGAATAAGTTGAAAAAGTTATTCACTTTTAATAACTTTTCTTTTTCATCCAGTGCACTCGCTTCCGATAAAACTTTGAACCAAGCCCTAGCTCGCATCCCTGCACGCTCACCATAACGTTTTTCAAGGGTTGAAGTGATCTTCCCTTCATCAAGGTTTTGTGTGGGGGCAGCATATAGGCAGCATATGCCTAAGGCTGACGCTATTAGGCTAAAACGGCAGACTCGCAATAATGAATGTTTATAACCAAGTCTGCCGTTCATAACCTAATGTGTGAGTCCTTTATTTTGTGTTGTCATCGACCGAGTAAATCGTCCATTTCATGTCTGTGGCCGTATCATCACCGGTTACTTCAGCCACGACACGGCGGTTACGAATTTCAGCCTCTGGAGTACGTTCTAAAACCACTGGATTACTAGAACCATAGCCTTTAGCTGTGAGCCGGTTTCTATCGATACCAAATCTTTCTGCTAGCACTGCTGTCACTGCATCGGCACGTTCTTGGGACAATACTAAGTTGCGCTCATCGGTTCCCGTGCGGCTAGTGTGCCCTTCAATTGTCACTTTAGTCGTTGGGTATTGTTGTAAAAATACAGCGACTTCCTCAATTTGAGGATAGTACTCTGGTGCAATATAAGCAGAGTCATTTGGGAATAAAATGCTTAACTCTTTACGCTCGTTAATCGCTTTGATTTTGCCACAGCCATAGTTGTCAGTGCCGGCACCTTGTGCGGTATCATTACAGCGTTCACGGGCCTCAATAACACCATCTCCATCTTTATCTGATAGATCATAGGCTTGAGTTGTGGTCATTTCGTCAATATTAACTGTATCGCGCATTGAACAACCAGCTAAAATCGTGACACTGAGAAAAAAGATTATCGTTTTCATTGGTTGGCTCCTCCTTCATAGTTGCGTTCTCCACGCCATGCTTCAGGTCTGGTGACTCTGAGAGAGTCTAATAAGCGTCCTGTGGAATTTAGAACGCGATACTTAGCAATGATTTCATCATACTCTGCCTGTAAATAGTCTTTACGAGCTTCGAAGAGCTCATTTTCGGTATCCAACAAGTCGAGAAGACTGCGTTGGCCTAAATTGAACTGTTGTGCATAGGCTGATTGGGTATCTTTTGCGGCTATGACATGGTCTCGGATGTATTGCTTTTGAGGTGCCAGTAATTCAAATGCGTTCCAAGCGAGATTGACGCCTTCCACGACTTCGCGCTGGGCACGCTGACGGATTTCTTTGGCTTCACCAAGTTTGTAGGCCGTTTCTTTCTCACGGGCAAGATCTTTACCGCCCGAGAATAAGTTATACTTTACTCGAACCATGGCCATTAAATCATTGCTATAGCCACCCACATCACTGCGGAAGGCTCCTGCGCCAGAGATACCATCTTCGCCGCCGACATCATTATTCCAATTACCATTCAGCTCCAAAGACACCTGAGGGTAGTAATTAGATTGTACTGAAGAGCGCTCATTTTCTGCGGCGCTAATATCGTTTGCTGCAGATTTGAGTATGGGGTGATTCTCCTGTGCTGCGATAATGCCAGAGCTTAGATCCTTTGGCAGCATTTCTGCATCGGGAACAGGTAAGATTAAGTCTGCTGGTGCCGATTCTACAATTCTGATGTATTGCGCTTTTGCATCAAGTAAATTGTTGCGAGCAGAAATCACGTTGGCATTAGCCCGCGCCAAACGTCCCGTGATTTGAGAGAGATCTGCAATTGAGCCTAAACCTGAATCAGTACGTTGCTTGATTTGGTCATAAATTTCTTTATGGCTGTTAAGGTTTTTCTCTGCTAATTTCAGCACTTCATCAGTGCGCAAATAGTTGAGGTAGACCTTACTGACATCGAGTGCCATATCTTCAGCTGCAGCAAGCAGTGCCCATTGGTCTGCGCTGGCTTCAAAGCTATAACGATCAACTTCGCTGCTGGTATAGAAACCATCGAAAAGCATTTGTTTTAAGCTAACACCAAACTCTCCGCGGTTTAATTCTGCCACCCCTTTGCTATCGACATCGCCGATATTTGGTCGTCTACGGGTCGATACGCTATCAGTCTGTTCGTAGCCGTAGCCACCACTGACATCAATAGTCGGCATATAGCCTGCGATTGCTTGATTAACTTGTTCTTCACGCGCTTTAAAGCGGTTGAAGGCAACACGTAAATCAGGATTCGTATCAAGCGTATGTGCAACGGCTTGTTCTAACGTCTGGCTTTGAGCCGATAAAGGTAACAGGATCAATGACAGCACTATGGCTATCTTTGAACATTGAAATTGTCGTCTTGCTGAAGTCTTCATGACCAACCTCCCGGTTTATAAAAAGGCTTAGTGCTCTCTGAGCGCTGTGTCCTTAGCCCTTAAAATTGGATTTAAAATGTACTCAAGTATGGATCTTTGCCCCGTGATAACGTCAACCGAAGTTAACATTCCCGGGATAATTGGCATCTGTGTGCCATCGTTTTTGGTTAAACTGGATTCTGCAGTTCTGACTCGGATCAAATAATAGCTATTGCCCTCTTCATCTTGGGATGTGTCGGCACTGATATGTTCAACTGTCCCTTTAAGGCCGCCATAGCGAGTAAAGTCATAGGCGGTAATCTTTACCACTGCGGGTAATCCTGGGTGTAAGAAGGCGATATCTTTAGGCAAGATTTTGGTTTCAATCAGTAACTGATCTTCCGATGGCACTATTTCGATAATATCGACTCCAGGTTGCACAACGCCGCCTAGTGTATTGATGTGAGTGGTTTTAATGGTGCCATTGACTGGTGAAGTGATAATGGCTTTGCTGACTTTATCCTGTGCGCCCACTTGTGCTTCATTCATGCGAGACAGGCGGGTTTGGGTTTCATTAAGCTGTGCGCGTAGATCGGCGGCATAAACGAATACGGCTTCACGGCGTTTTAAGATGGCTTCATCCATCGCCGCTTTGACTTTCGGGCGCAGTAGGCGCATTGAATTCAATTCGCCTTGCAAATCGTTCACCGTGCGTTCGAGTTTGAGTAATTCAACTTCAGGCACGATACCTTTTTTAGCTAAAGGCCGAGTGAGTTCAAGCTCACGGGAGATCAGCTGCATACTGGTGGTTAACGTCGTTGTTTTAGACGCAAGATCATCAATTTCTTGTTGTCTTTGTTGAATTTGACGTACCAAGATCTCCAGCTGGTTACTTAAGTTATCTAAGCGTCCGTTGTATTCCTCTTGTTGTCTTTTAACTAAGGCCGGTTCCGCTGCAATAATATTCTCCGGGAATACCAATGCTTTTTTAGTAATGAGTACTTGCTCGCGCCAGTCGGAAGTCATGTCTGATATGAGGATACTGTCGAGTTCGGCGCGCATACGAATAGCATTGGTTTTTAAGCCAAAAACTTCTTGCTCTTGTTGAGCATAGTCGGAGCGGAAGCGAGTATCATCAATACGTACTAAAGGTTGCCCTTTAATCACCATTTCGCCTTCCTGAACGTAGAGTTCTTGCATTATGCCGCCATCTAAACTCTGGATGACTTGGACTTGTGATGAGGGGATGACTTTCCCCGTCCCAGTGGTGACCTTGTCTAATTTAGCAAAACCTGCCCACAGTAAAAAACACACAACCATAGCTGCAAGTGCCCATATGATTAACCTGTGTCCGCTGGGAGCGTCCGTCATCATGGCGCCGTAGACATCATCAACCATGTCTAAGTCATTTGCGGTTAAATTTTTACTCATCTTTTAGCTTCTCCATTCACGAGGCCAAAATTGAGTTTTTCTAACACTTCTGCCTTGGGACCATCGGCGACCACATGGCCGCGTTCGAGTACGATAATACGGTCAACAAGCTGCAGTAGATGCATCTTATGGGTAATAAGAATCAAGGTTCTGTCTTTGCTGACATTCTGCATTGAGCGAATAAATTGTTGTTCTGCGCGCGCATCCAAGCTGGCGGTGGGCTCATCCATCAATAGCACTGGAGGGTCATTGAGTGTGGCGCGGGCAAGGGCAACGGTTTGCCTTTGTCCGCGGCTGAGCGACATGCCGCCTTCACCGACCTGTTGATCTAACCCTTCTGCTTCTAGGTTGGTAAATTGGCTCACCCCAGAAAGTTGTACGGCACGGATTAGCTGATGTTCAGTGACTTGGCGTGTACCAAATAAAATATTGTCCCGAATCGAACCGTGGAAAAGGGTCACATCTTGGGGCAAATAACCAAAATTACGGCGTAAATCACTCGGATGGATCTGTGCTGAGTCTAAACCGTCATAACGCAGGCTTCCTGCTGTCGGTTGAAATAACCCAACCAATAACTTGGCAAGGGTACTTTTACCTGAGCCATTACGGCCGATAATTGCAATACGCTCGCCGGGATTTATGGTCAGTGACATTGGATGGAGTACTGGTTTTTCTGAACCAGGGTAAGCAAAGCCGACATGATCAGCATTGATTTTACCTATTAGTCTTTGTTTGCTAACCAAATGCCCTTTATTTTCAAACTCATCTTCTTGAGTCATGATTTCATTAAGTTGACGCAGTGCGCTGGCAGTGTGGTTTGCTCTGGTCATCAGGCCTGCAAGCTGCGCCATAGGTGAAATAGCACGGCTTGATAACATAACGGCTGCAATAATTCCGCCCATAGAGATTGCATTATCGGCCACGCGATAAACACCTAAAATGACGACGCAAACAACGGTAAATTGCACTGTGAAGTTAGCCACGTTCGAGACAGAGTTAGATAGCTTTTTTGACCTTAATTGCCAGTTGGCACTGTGGCCTATCATCTGTTGCCAGCTTTTTTGTACTATCCCTTCGGCACCATTGGCTTTGATTGACTCTAGCGCCGATAAACTCTCGATTAAATGCCCATGTTTCAGGCTTGAAAATTTATTGCCTTCTTCGATAGCGGCTTTGAGTTTAGGTTGGATATAAAGTGTAAAGCCAATAATGATGACGCCACCGATCACTGGAACAATGGCGAGATCGCCGGCAACGATGTAGATAATAATTAAGAAAAATACCGCAAAGGGCAGATCGACTAAAGTTGTGATCGTCGCCGAGGTTAAAATTTCACGTATGTTATCGAATTCGCCTAATTGTTTTGCCATACCGCCAATACTGGGGGAGCGTTTTTCTAAGGGGATACCAATCGCTTTTGCAAAGAGGCGAGAAGATACTATGATGTCTACTTTTTTACCTGCTACATCAATCAGGTAGCTTCTGAGTTGGCGCATGACAAGATCAAACAGATACGCAATAGAAGCACCAATCGCTAACACCCACAGGGACTCAAAGGCAAGGTTGGGCACGACTTTGTCATACACGTTCATAATAAATAACGGCGAGACTAAGGCGAACAAATTCACTAATACAGAAGCAATTAATGCATCACGATAAATGGGGGCAGAATCTTTTAAGGTTTGGACTAGCCAGTGGGTTTTATTATCATGTAGATAAACATCAAAGCCCATGTCACCACGGTATTCTTGTTTAACTAAGAATAAATATCCCACATATAAGGCTTCGAGCGACTCAATGGTTAGCGTCTCTTCACCACCTGTCTCGGGTAATTGAATAATCGCTTTATCTGACTCAACATCAAGTTCACGCAATATGCAGGCTTTCTTGTCTTTTAATAACAAAATACAGGGAAGCAATATCGGTGATACTTCGTTTAAGCCTTTTCGAGATAACTTCGCCGCTAGGCCGGCCCTCGACGCGGCCTGAGGTAATAAATCGGGTGTTAATACCGCACCTGACAAAGGTAAACCTGCCGCAAGCGAGTCGCATGAGCATGGGTTGCCAAAATGCTCAGTGAGTAACACTAAACAATCCAGCAGCGGATCCACTAAGACTCTTTGCGAGGCTGAAATGGTCCATTGGTCAATTTTTTCAGAAGCTGCAGCTGACACCTAATTACTTATCCTTTGGATTTTTATATGGTTATGGCAAGTATCGGTCATGATGGCCTATATTTCTATAGGCCATCTGAACTGATTTTATTTAAGGAATGATATTATGGTGTGGATTAGTGTCCAGTGGCGCAATTCCTTGTACAGGTTCTGGTGTGACTGGCTGAGTATCAACAATTAACGAACCATTTCCATTGGTACCAAGTAGACCGTTAATAATACCCGCATTATCAGTCGCACCATATTGGCTATAGAGGTCAACCCCATCAAGCACAATATGTTGATCAATAACTCCATCTTTATTTGCATCTATATCGATAACGGTAGAGCCATTATCTAATCTAAAGCTGAGATATTCATCTAATGTATTAGCCGTTTCTCCTTGGAGCAAATCACTCAGGTCGAGCTTATCTTCATTCACATTGAAGTCCACAATGTGGTCTGTGCCCTTATCGGCATCGGCATAGCGCCACACGAAGGTATCGGCACCGCCATCACCACGCAGAACGTCATTACCAAGGCCGCCAATCAGAGTATCGTTGCCAGCACCGCCAATCAAGGTATCGTTGCCTGTGCCGCCATAGAGAGTATCTTTGCCTGCTCCTCCATCTAAATAATCATTGCCACCTTGACCAAAGAGAATGTCGTTACCGGCACCACCAAATAAGATGTCTGCTTTATCGTTTGTTCCAGATTGGTCAAACTCGTCAGTATGTTCACTGATATACCTGTGCACCTGTGCATCACTGGCTTCGTTAATACCGAGTTTATCGGCAACGTAGGCTTTAATGGCTGCGTAACCTTGACCGCTAATACCGGCAAAGTGTATCGCGTCACCAAAGATGACATCGTCGCCAGCACCACCATCAAAACGATCTGAGCCTGGAATGGCGTTAACTTGGTCACCAAGAATGGCATCGGCTAGATCATCAGCATCTATATTCGTTTGAACATTACCATCAGTGTCATAAGGTAATAAGTCAGCCTCATTGATGTTTGAGCCCATGCCGATGGCTTGAACCGTAACTCCAAGGCCCGAGAGTAATGCAAAGCCAGCTTGGGAATTTGTAACTGTATCAGTGTTGGTGTCACTACCGTTACCAGACAAAGCATAGTACTGGTTGTTACCTTGGGCATCGGGGCGCATTGCTCCAACAGGGCTCCGGCTCACGCTGTAGAAGTCCTCTTCTACGCGGAACACATTACCATTTTCATCAATCACTACATGCCCGTTAACGGTATAGACTTGGCCGAATACGTAGCCAGTGCCGATGACTTGTGACAAGCTACGATCATTATTGTTCGGCCATGTGTCGTAGACCTTTGGGTTACCACCCGCATCAGCATTATAGTAGGTCGGTTTGCCGTCAGTTATAAAGAAAGCAAGATTAGTAGCCCCACTATTATTTTGGGCATCACCATTGGCGAACCAGTTGGCCGTGGTAGTGAATACATCCTCATAGTTGGTACCGCCGCCGCGGCTCATATCATCTAATGCTTCTTGAAGAATATTCAATGCATTGGGGTCACTAAGATCTACACTGATGCTGCCCTTAGCATGAGTATCAAAATCAACCAAGAAGATGTTCACTGTGCCGCTTTGTGGGCCACCGGCACTGTCTATGAGGGTTTCCAATACCTGGGCCAACTGCAATTTCATCGTCTCTAGCGTATCAGCGTTAATACTGCCTGAGCTATCGACCATAAAGGCAATATTGTAGTTTTGGCCTGGCAGAATAATACTGCCATCCAAGTCGCCAACCACAATATTGTGCTCATTACCAAAGTTAAGATTTTGATCGCCAGGCTCTCCTTCATGACCACTGAAGTAGCTAAGAATGACGCTATCTGCATCTGTTGCAGTATTGGTCAGGTCTGTACCTGACTCTCTTGATACTGCTTCGACAACGAGGTTGACTTGACCTGCATATTCACCAGGAACCCTTAATGTTAATCCTGTCAGATTGACATCTAAAGATGCACTGTTCCATACGCTGCCATGATTTAGAAGAATATTACCGTCTGCATCTGCAGTCCCCATTAAGGTACCGTTACTGCTGTAGAGTAAGGTGCCTTCGGGTAAACCACTGAGCTGAATGCTATCGATGCTTTCGCTACCGTCTCGATCCGCAAGTGACACATTAATTTCGATTGGATAGTCTACAGCTGTAGGCTGTTCTAATGTGAGTTCACCTGTGATTTGATTGATCGCGTATATGCCATCCTTGAATTGCACATACTCAACATTATGCAGGGCCTTAGTAACACCGATGCCATTTTCAGTTACAAAGAAGTTGAACCAACGATCATTGCTAGAGTAGCCTGCGCCTTTCTCTATTATGTAGTCGGCTCGGTTGCCAAGAAGTACGGCGATATCTGTTCCTGCATCACCGTAGAGCCCGTCATTACCTAGACCAGCAACAAGAACATCATTTCCCGTTCCGCCATAGAGAGAGTCACCTTGAACGGCATCACTGCCGACGAGTATGTCATCACCATCCATACCGTCGAGTAGATCACCGCCGCCATTTGCGCTGA
This sequence comes from Shewanella sp. N2AIL, assembly GCF_022690845.1. Classification (NCBI taxonomy): domain Bacteria; kingdom Pseudomonadati; phylum Pseudomonadota; class Gammaproteobacteria; order Alteromonadales; family Shewanellaceae; genus Shewanella; species Shewanella sp. N2AIL. Next base: position 25,944 of record NZ_JALBYT010000046.1, read on the forward strand.
CAAGATGATCGTTCCCCCCAGTACCGAGCAACTGATCTTGTCCGGAAGTATTATCAATAGTGCGCGTACCAGTATTAAATGGTGCGGTAGTAAAATCGCCCGTACGGAATTGTTCGGTAGTGATACCTGAAGTCTTAAAGTTACTGTATAGCGGTATGCCATTATCAGTCAGAATAACGTTAACGACAGGCTTATCTGCTATAGGTAAGACAGTGATATCAAGTGCTGCAGTGGAACCAGTATTTGTTGTGTAGGTGACACTTGGCATTTCGCCAGCCCAGTTATCATTTGGAGTAAACTGGAATTCACCATTAGCTTGTATTAATAAGCTACCCACGGCCAAGGTAACGGTTTGCCCAGCGTTAAAACTGGTTTGCATACCGTTATACATGACTCTGAAGCTAGTGATGCTCAGATTGCCGAGTTGATCATTGGTAAGAACATTACCCGTTAGCTGCTGATCTTCGTCGATGGTATAACGATCGTCAGTCGCATCAATAACGGTAGCATTGTCCGTGCCTTCAGCTGATTCATTATTCGCACTATCAGTTTGAGTGGCGGTGACTGAGATTGCCTGACCTGCAGTCGGAGTAGGCTCTGTCCAAGTAATAACACCATTTGTATAGGTGTAACCTGTTGCTAGAGCACCATTACTAAATTTCAGTACGCCATTGTCAAGAATGAGGTCTACTGTACTGTTATTACCTGCATTATCGATTTCTAGATGTACACTGCCGCCAGAATTAAAGTCACTAGCATTAATTTTGACCTGTATTTGAACACCATTACTACCTATCTCAGTACTCGTCAAATACGCGTCATCATTTACATCATCGATGATGCGCACCTCAGGTGCAGAAGGTGGCGTTGTATCAACATAAACTTGTGGAATAACAGAGAAAGTACCATCTGTATGATCGCCGTCTCCATCAGTGGCTCTTACTTTGAAATCAATATCACCATCGCTAGGTTGTAACATCTCTTGATATTGATGGAAGTCCCATTGACCTGTACCTGGGGTAAACTCAAGTTTGAATACCAAGTGACCAGCAGCATCGACCCCAATCAGCGTATTTGCCGTTTGGGTTATGGTAATTGCACTGCCTGTTGCAGTGAATAAATTGGTTTCATCACTACCTTGTAATGTGAGCGAACCTTTACCATCTGCGCCCCAATCAGGGCTTACTGTTCCTGAAGCAAAGGCGATTGCTGGTGGAGTCGTTGTGCCTAAAAACTCAATAGCGGTAACAGTGAAGTCACTATTATCACCGCTACTTGGGCCTTGGCCATTATCAAGGGCTTTGATGACCATAGTGTCAAAACCGCCTTGTAAGGCTTGGAAGTTGGCGGCATAGTCGCCACTGCTGGCATCTGAGCTAAATGTTTGAGTTGCGATAAGTTGGCCATCTCGCCAAAACTCGACGACACCGACTTCTAGTTCGCCACCAAACATGTGGGAGAACTGGATATTTACGCCGTAGGCAATAGTTCCTGGATCGAGAGTAATGATGATTTCTTCAGATGCAGAACTTCCATCTGCAAATTTACGGAAATCGACTTCATTCGCGAGATTATGATAAGGGGCGCCAGCACTACTTACACCTATCCCGCTACCGCTACCAAAGATTTCGGCATCAATTAAATTTGAGTCAGTTGATGAAGTGAATCCTCTTGCACTGATAGTAAATCCATTAAAATCTAATGAACTATTATTACCGCTGTAACCTGTGAGTGAGAATAAGCCCACCAATGAATCAGGAATGCTTGTTGTTGTGGTTTGCACGGCTGCAATTGGTGATATGACTGGAGCATCATCTTCAATGGTGACATTGAAACTTCCAGTTGATGTACCACCATGGCCATCATTAACATTGATACCGATATTGACTGACAAGGTGTCTTCAGTCTCAGTATCTGGATGATCGACAGGACCTTTTAGCGTGACATCATAGGTCCAATTTCCTGAACTACCAGTAACTGGTGGCGTCAGTGTTGCAGTCATAATTTCGGTATATGAAGCCTCACCTGCAGTACCAATATAACCCGTTAAAATTTGCGTGACAGGATCCCAACTCCATTGAATTGCTTGGCCACCAGATAATAATCCTGTAGGTCCAGACAGTGACACAGTTAAAGAATCACTATCAATATCATTGATATTTATTGTGCCGCTAGCCGAAACATCATCTGTAGTATCAGAATTACCAATAACATCAATTATACCGTTAAGTAGCCCCTCTTCAGATACCGTAGCATTTGATGCAGAATTAATCACAGGCACATCGTTGGTACCGGTAATGGTGATGGTGACCGTGTGCTCAGTGCCGTCTTGGCTCAACACCACAAAGGTTTCGACCTTGGTTTCGCCTTCAGCCAGATATTGCACGTCGGCGTTATCGACGTTGTAAGTCCAGTTGCCCGCCGCATCGATAGTCAGGCTGCCGAGCGCGCCAACACTTGGAGTGCCGTTGCCCGCTTGGAATACCGCCTGGCCGCTGTCGGCATCGGTAATGGTTAAGGTGCCGCTGTCAGTCAGAACTGGATCGGTGGCATCTTCAGTGACCGCGCCGACATCGTCACCAGCAATCACAGGCACATCGTTGGTGCCGGTAATGGTGATGGTGACCGTGTGCTCAGTGCCGTCTTGGCTCAACACCACAAAGGTTTCGACCTTGGTTTCGCCTTCAGCCAGATATT